>CAZMOU010000005.1:55951-63480 GCA_964567835.1 uncultured Chitinophaga sp.
GGATCCAGCTCCGCCGCCCGGTGGCGCTCGTGCCCCGCGACTGGCTCGGCCGGGCCCAACTCCTCCTCCTGCTCCTCCTCTGGCCGATGGCCCTCGGCAACTTCGCCAAGGCGCTCCCCGGCTTCACCGAACAGCGTCTGCTCACCGAGGGCACGATCCTCGTCGTCGCGGTGGCGGTCACGCTGCTTTCGCTTCTCGTGCCGGCCTCGCCGGCCGCCGCCACGGGCTCCGCGTCGCCGCGCGACCTCGAGGGGATCGTCCGCCGGGCCGCGGCCTGGCTCCTCGTCGCGGCCGTCGCGGCGCCGCCCGTGGGGACGGCGGTCGTCAGGGCCGTCTACGGCGGGGCGGGCGCCGGTCACTCCGGCGTGAATCGGCGCTTCGGCCCGGAGGCCAACTGGCGCACGCGCCCCGTGCTCAAGGGGGAGCGCCACCGCTGACCCGTCACGCCGGCACGAGCCCCGGCCGGCCGTCCTCGACGACGAACGCCGCCGCGGTCGACACCGTCCCGCCGGGGCGATCGACGAAGTCGACGACGCGGAACTCCGCCCGGCAGGTGTTCGCGTCGGCCTCGCAGACGACGTAGCCGCGGGCCTGCGAATGGAACTTGAGGCAGGGATTGTCGGCGAGGAGCCGATCGAGCCCGGCGGGCGTGGCGGTGCCGTTGCCCCCCGAGGAGATCGACGTCCCCACGAGTTCCGCGCCGACGACGCGCGGGGCGGCGCCGTCGAAGTCGACGACGAGGTCGTTGGCCCAGTGGCTGTGGATGTCGCCGGTGAGGACGACGGCGTTGGCGGCCGGCCGCTCGCCGAAGGCGCGGAGGATTCGCCGCCGCTCCTGCTCGTAGCCGGGCCACTGGTCCATCGAGTAGGTCTCGCCGGGGCCGGGCGTGCGGTCGATCCGCGCCATCATCACCTGCTGGGCGACGAGGTTCCACTTCGCGCGGGAGCGGCGGAAGCCGTCGAGGAACCAGGCTTCCTGTTCGGCACCGGTGATCGTGGCATCCTCCGCCATCTCCTCGCCGCAGGGGGGCTTGTTGCCGTCGCCGCAGGGCTGGTCGGTGCGGTACTGGCGCGTGTCGAGGAGCGCGAACTCCGCCAGCCGTCCCCAGGGGATGCGGCGGTGGATCGTCATGCGGGGGCCGTCGGGGAGACTCGCCGCGCGGAGCGGCATGTGCTCGTAGTACGCGCGGTAGGCCCAGGCCCGGCGGGCGAGGAGCCGCTCCGGCGTGGAGGCGGAGGCCGCGGGGACCGCGCCGGCGTAGTTGTCCTCGACCTCGTGATCGTCCCAGACGACGAGCCACGGGCAGGTGGCATGGGCGCGTCGGAGGGAGGCGTCGGTCTTGTAGAGCGCGTGACGGAGGCGGAATCCCGCGAGCGAGTCGGTGGGGGGGCCGTGGCGGCGCACCCTCCCCTCGCGGGCCGGGTACTCGTAGATGTAGTCGCCGAGGTGGAGGACGAGATCGAGGTCGTCCTCCGCCACCCGGTCGTAGGCGGTGTAGAGCCCCTCCTCCCAGTTCTGGCAGGAGGCGACGGCGAAGCGCACGCGCCGCGGATCGTCCCCAGCCGCGGGACCCGTCCGCGTCCGCCCGACCGGGCTCGTCGCGTCCCCCGCATGGAAGCGGTAGAAGAAGCCGCGGCCCGCCTCCAGCCCCTCCACCTCGACGTGCACGGAGTGGCCCCAGTCGGGGGTGGCGGCGACGGTGCCCCTGCGGACGATCCTCGTGAAGGCCTCGTCGTCGGCCACCTCCCACGTCACCTCCACCGCCTCCTCCGGCATGCCGCCGTCGATGGCGAGCGGCCGCGGGGCGAGGCGTGTCCAGAGGACGAACCCGTCGGGGGCCGGCTCGCCGCTGGCCACCCCGAGCGCGAAGGGATCGGCCGGAAACACCGGCGCCCGGCGGACGCTTCCCAGGGCGCGCGTCGACCAGACGGCCGCGGCGGCGAGCGACGAGGTGGCGAGGAACCGGCGCCTCGAGCGCGCGGGTGAGAAGGGCTCGGCGGGGAAGAGCATGCGGATGGTCCGGAGGGAAACGGGGAAGGTCCTTCAGATCGTAGCAGCCGGGGCGGACCGGCCGCCCCCTGCGGAGGCGCCCGCCGGCACCCCGCCCCGCGCCGTCGCTTCCCTCTGGCGGAGGGAGCCGGACCGCGGTCCAATACCCGCATGAACACCCATCGCCCCATGCGGTTCGCCGCCCCGTCGCTGGCCCTCGCCGTCGTTCTCCTCGCCGCCTTCGCCCTCCGCGCCGACGAGCCGGCGGCGCCGAAGACGGAGGCCGCCGCGGCGGACACGCCCGCGCCGCCGGCCGACCCGGCGCTGCGGGAGCGGGTGGAGCGCTCGGTCGTGCAGGTCTTCGCCTCCGTCCGCGCCCCCGACCTGGCCCGGCCCTGGTCGAAGCAGCCCCCCGCCGAGGTCACCGGCACCGGCATCGTCATCGAGGGGAAGCGGATCCTCACCAACGCCCACGTCGTCGCCTACTCGGGGGAAGTCCAGGTGCAGGCCCACGGCACCGGCACGAAGGTGGGGGCGCGGGTCGTGGCCCTCGGCAGCGGCATCGACCTGGCCCTCCTCGAGGTCGACGACGAGAGCCTCTTCGACGGGCGCGAGCCGCTGCCCCGGTCGCGCGACCTTCCCGGCATCAAGGACACGATCCTCGCCTACGGCTATCCCACCGGCGGCACGAACCTCTCCATCACCAAGGGGATCGTGTCGCGCATCGATTTCGTCGACAGCCGCTTCGACGCGCCGGCCCTCCGCATCCAGGTCGACGCCGCGATCAACCCGGGCAACAGCGGCGGCCCGGCGGTCACCGGCGAGACACTCGTGGGACTCGTCTTCAGCCACCTGCGGGGCGCCCAGAACATCGGCTACATCATCCCCACCGAGGAGATCGAACTGTTCCTCGAGGACGTCGCCGACGGCACCGCCGACGGCAAGCCCCGGCTCCCCATCTCGGCCTGGAACCTCGAGAACCAGGCGCTGCGGGCCTCGCAACGCGTGCCGAAGGAGACCACCGGGGTGCTCGTCGACGCGCCCTACGGCGCGGATCCCGACACGCGTCTGGAGAAATGGGACGTGATCACGCACGTCGGCGGCGAGCGCGTCGACAACCAGGGGATGGTGTCGCTGCCGGGCATGCCGAGGCTCTCCTGCCTCTTCATGGTGCAGCGCGCGACGGTGGACGGGCGCGTGCCGGTGACGGTGCTCCGCGCCGGGGCCGAGAAGCGGCTCGACGTCCCCACGGCGCGCGTGGTGCCGATGGTGATGCCCTCGCTCGCCGGCGGCTACCCGCGCTTCTTCATCTACGGTCCCGTGGCCTTCGCCGCCGCCACCAACGAGTTCGCCCGGGGGACGATGTCCTCCGGCGAACTCGCCGGGCAGCTCGCCGCCCGGGGCAATCCGCTCCTCACCCGGCTCCTCGACGCCCCGGCCTTCCCGGGCGAGGAACTCGTCGTCGTCTGCTCGCCGCTGTTTCCCCATCCCCTCTCGCGCGGCTACGGCAACCCCGCCGGCGGCGTGGTGCAGACGGTCAACGGCAAGAAGGTGGAGAATCTCCTCCACCTCGTGGCGCTCTTGCGCGACGCGGAGGAGGAGTTCGTGACGATCGAGTTCGCCGGGAGGATGGTGATGCCGCTGGTGCTCCCCAGAGCCGAGGCGGAGGCGGCGGTGGAGGCGATCCTCGGCGACAACGGCGTCCGGGCGCAGGGCTCGCCCGACACGATGCGCGTCTGGGAGGGGAAGGACTGACCGCTCCGCGGCTCACGCCGCCCGGCCGCCCGGGGGCAGCTCCTGGCTCGACGGGCCGATCGGCGGCGCCGAGGTGACCGGCGACTCGCCGAAGTAGTACTTCTTCGCGTCGGGGTTGTTGAGGACCTCGTCGGCGGTGCCGTGGCAGAGCACCTTGCCCGCCCGGATGACGTAGCTACGGTCGGTGATCGCCAGCGTCTCGCGCTCGCGGTGGTCGGTGATGAGGATCGAGATCCCGTCGTCGCGCAGCTTGACGATGATCTTCTGGATGGAGTGGATCGTCACCGGATCGATGCCGGTGAAGGGCTCGTCCAAGAGGATGATGCGGGGATTGGTGACGAGGCAGCGGGCGATCTCGAGGCGCCGCTTCTCGCCGCCGGAGAGGGCGCCGGCCCGCGACTTGCGGATGTGCGTGATCGAGAACTGCTCGAGGAGCTGCTCGCAGCGCACGCGGCGCTCCTTGCGGTTCATCCCCACCAGCTCCATGATCGCCAGCAGATTCTGCTCCGCGGAGAGCTTGCGGAAGACGCTCTGCTCCTGCGCCAGATACCCCATGCCGCCGTCGCGGGCACGCTTGAACATCGGCCAGTCGGTGATCTCCTCGTCGTCGAGGAGGACGTGGCCCGCGTCGGGGATCACCATCCCGCAGGTCATGCGGAAGCTCGTCGTCTTCCCGGCGCCGTTGGGCCCGAGGAGGCCGACGATCTCGCCCGCCTCGACGTGGAAATCGACCCCGTCGACCACCTTGCGGCGGCCGTAGGTCTTCTCCAGTCCCTTGACTTCCAAGAGCGGCATCGGGCCCCTCCGTGTATCCCGCGGAAAAGCCCTCCATGGCCTTTTTCCGCCCGGTCGCCGACAGGAAACGCCGAGGGTTCCCCGCGGCGACGGCCGCCGCGTCGTGCGGCGGAGCGAGTCCTCGCCCGCCCCGTCAACGGACCGGCCCCATCCTCCCGAAGTTCGGCCAGGAGGGCAATCGCAACTCGATCGGGTTCCCCCCGATCCGGAACCGGAGCGGGACGGCCCAGGAGGGGGCCACGGCATGCGGCCAGAAGATGGTCAGGGCCTTGCCGACGACCAGATGGCGGTCGACGTGGTGCCCCTCGAGCCACAGCCGGCTGTCCTTGCTGGCGGCGGAGTTGTCCCCCAGGACGAAGAACTGGTCCGCCTCCAGCGGGAAGTCGAGCCGCGGCTTCTCGATCATTCCCCCCATGGCGCTGATGTCGTGGGCCCCGATGTAGAAGATGTCGCGCAGCACCCGCAGCTCCGCGACGCGCACCTCCGCGCCGTCGGCCGTGATCCCCGCCGGGGCGAGGTCGAGGGGGGTGCCGTCGCCGGGGCGCGGCTCGTCGCGCGTCGGACGGGCCGCCTCGGCGGTGCCGATGGGCGTCTCCCAGGCGGTGGCGCCGTCGAACGCGATCCGTCGGCCGTCGACGAACAACGCGAGCTCGTCGTCGACGTTGGTGAAGAGGATCGTCCAGGCGCCCCTCCCCCGGACGCGCGTCGTCGCCCGCGGCGTGCCGTCGAGCGCGGGGCTCGAGAGCGTCGCCGCACCGGTGGCCAGGTCGATGCGGGCCTCGTGGCGCCGCCCCCCCTCCACGAGATCGAACGTGACGACGCCCGCCGCGCCGGCGCTCTCCAGCCGCGCCTCGACGGCCAGGTCGCCCACCCAGTGCGACCGGGTGGCCATCGCGTTGTAGGGCTGGAAGTCGTCGACGAGCGTGGGCACCAGTTCGCCGTCGACGCGCTCCCCGGCGAGGATCGCGTCCCAGTCGTCGGGGGCCGGCATGAAGTGGCGGTAGCGGAGCGTGGCAGCGTCCCCCTGCCCCACGGAGAACGACCTGCCCGCGTCGTCGGTCGTCCAGCGCGGCGCGGCGCCGGCGGGCCGCCAGTCCCCCCAGCGCGTCGGCCAGCCGGCCTGGGCGAGCTGCGTTGATTCGTGCCTCGAATCGTGGACGCACTGGAGCATGGCGCGGAGCTTGGCCGTCGGCTTGCGGGCGATCGTCGGCTCCGCCCCGCCCCGGCCGGTCCAGATGTCGCCGCCGACGATCGACACCGTCTCGCCGGGCAGGCCGACGAGGCGCTTGATGTAGTTCGTCTTCGCGTCCTCCGGATACCGGAACACGACCACGTCCCAGCGCCGCGGCTCGAAGAAGTCGTAGGCGAACTTGTTGACCAGGATCCGGTCGCCGTTGAAGGAGGGATACTCCGGCTTGTATTCCTTCGTGCGTTCGCTGACGAGCTCCATCGAGCGGCCGCAGTTGGGGCAGCGGGACGCCGCCACGAGCTTCCCCGCCAGGCGCATCCGCAGCTGCTCGAGCTGGCCGTTGCGCGACCCGAGGCTCTCCACCGTGCGACGCGCCTTCTCCCGCTCCGCGGCGCCGGCGCGTTCGTCGGCCGCCACCCCCTTGGCGCGCTCGAGTTCCGCGGTGCGCACCGCGAGTTGCTCGCGGAAGCTCTGCGACTGGTCGTCCTCCTCGGCGCTGCACCCCACCCGGTAGTCGCGGCCGCACTCCTCGCAGACGAGGTCCTTGTGGCGCCCCATGAGCGCGGGGGCCATGGAGCCGGTGGGGATGACGAACGCCTCCGCCTCGAAGGCCCGGAAGAGGAGGGCCAGGGTGAAGGCGACGACGATGCTCTCCACCGTCTCGCGGCCGAAGGCGAGCGGATCGACGAGGACGTCACGGGTGCGGAGCCTGGCCGCCGGGGGGACGCCCGCCCCCTTGCCCGCGGCGGCGGAGGGAGCGGCGGCACGCTCGACGGGACGCTTCTCGATCGACATCGCACGGCTCCGCGGGACGGTGGGTCACGACTGTCAGACTAGCAGGCTGTGGATCCGGTGTGCCGCCGCCGGACGGGGCGGTTGACACCCTCGACAAACCTCGGCTTTTTCGGGGGTGCCCGCCGTGGGCCTGCCGGGCCGGCCCCGGGCGGCCGGGGCGGTCATGGATGCCTTTTTCCACCGACCGCGGGGGTCTGCCGGCGGGGCGGGGCGAGCGCGGACGGGGCTGCCGGGGCCGCTCACTTCGCGAGCAGTCCCTCCACCTCGGCGCCGACGTCGCCGTAATGGAAGGGGCGCTTGAGACGCTTCGTGGCGTCGTCCTCGTCGAAGCGCCGCACGAGCGTGCCGTCGGGGCCGTAGACCCAGACGGCCGGCACGCTCACCAGATCGAGCTTGCGGTAGACCGTGTCGGCCTCCTCGGTGCAGAGGAGGTTCACGATCCCGCCGGCGCCGACCTTGGCGAGGAACTTCTCGACCGGCGCGACGAGATCCTCCGGGGCGTCGATCCCCTCGTAGTCGAGCGAGATCGAGATGCAGGCGACGCGGTCGCCGTGCCGGGCCTGGAGGGCGACGAGATTCGGGAACTCCTTCACGCACGGCGGACAGGAGGTGCTCCAGCCGTCGACGACCACCACCTTGCCGCGGTGGCGCGCGATCTCCGCCTCGAGACCGGCGACGTCGACGAGCCTGACGGCGACCGCGTCGGGGGCCGCCCCGCGCGCGGCCCCGTGGGGGAGGATCGCCGCCGCCAGGACGAGCGCCGTTCCCACCGCGGCGGCGCGGAGCGAGAATCGGGCGCACCCCGTGCCCAGGCCCGTCCCGAACGCGACACGATCCTTCATGGCCAACCCCCGTTTCCTGCACGTGCGTCACCGGCCCCCGCTCGTGCTGCCGGCGCCGCGGGAGCTGGTCGTGGCCTGCGCCCCGATGCGCAGTCACGTCAATCTGTCCCACATCGTACGCACCTGCGGCTGCTTCGGCATCCGCCGGGTGATCGCCTGCGGCG
>CAZMOU010000006.1:0-22205 GCA_964567835.1 uncultured Chitinophaga sp.
GGCGTGTCTACGTGCGCCGGCCGCGCTTCCGCGGGCCGGCGGCGGAACACCTGATGCATCCCGCACGGTGGGTCTACCCCGTGCCTGCTTCGGCGCGAATGCGAGTTTCGCGAAAGCTCCCGCCGCTCCCTTGCAATGGGTAGGTGCGACGAGCCGTCCACCGTCCGACCGCTGCCAGGGGAGCCGGACCGCTCCGATCACCGCCCCTGCTCGAGTGACGGCAGCGGCTCCGCCGCCGCGCGGATGGTGACCTGCCCGGTGGCTCCGGCGGCGGCGTAGATGGCGGCGGTATCGGCGAACGGAGCCGGATCGACTCCCTCGATCTCGAGCCGGCGCGGAGCGAGGAGGCCGAGGAGCAGCGGGATGTCGGCGACGCGGAGAATGCCGAGGAGCGGGGGAGCGCCGTCGTGCATGTGGCTCGCCGGGGGCGTCTCGAGGGTCACCGCGTCGACGTGCGGCGAGAAGATCGCGGCGTCGGCCGCCACGATGCCCGCCCCCCCGCGCCCGACGAGCCCGATCGGCCGCGGCGTGGCTCCGTCCGCGGCGCGGATCGCGGCGATGGCCGCGAGCGTGTCGCGCACCTGCCCGGCGGCGACGGTGTCGCCGAGGAGCGCCATCGACCGCTCGACGTGCCGCGGGGGATTGCGCACGGTCCAGCGCGTCCGCCCCACGCCGCGCGGATCGAGCACCCACGTCGCCTCCCCCTCCGCGGGCCTCGGCGGGGCCTCGCCGTCGACGCCGCGGACGAAGAGCCGATGGCGCCGCGCGCCTGGCAGGACGGCCGGCGGGGGTGGCCACACGTCGACGACGATCCCCGGCTCGCTCTCCACACGCCACGCGCCGCCGTCGGCCCGTTCCACGCCCGGCGGCGCGGGATCCACCGCGATCTCGCGGAAGGTCGTGCGTCGCAGCGCGTGGAGGACTCGGTCGCGCCATCGCCCGAAACCGTCGGCCGTGGGGAGGCCCGGGTGGCCGAGGGGCACGAAGGTCGCGTCGATCGTGCCGTTGGCGACGTCGGCGGGGATGTCGGCGTCGGTGGGGAAGACGCGCAGTCGCTCCGGGGGGATCGGATGGACGGCCCGGCCACCCTCCTCGACGACGACGTCGCGGTCGCCGTCGTCGACGGGGCGCGGATCGTCCTTGAGCCAGGTGTTCAGGAAGCGGTAGACGCCGGCGCGGATGTCGGAACGGTAGGCGTGCCCGCCGACGCTCACCTGCGCGTCGAAGCGGTCGCCGGCGCCGTGGAGCGCGTACACGCGCTCGAGCGCCGCGGCGACGCGCTCGTTGGCCGACATGGGGAAGATGGGGTCGGCGTCGCTGTTGACGAAGAGCAGCGGTCGGGGGGCGACCAGCGCCGCGATCCTCGTCCAGGGCCAGGCGAAGGCGTTGACCATGAACATGCAGTCGCAATGGCCGTCGATACACGCGCCGGGGACGTAGCCCGTGAGATCCGCCATGCCGCTCACCGGCGCCGCGGCCGCGACTCGGTCGTCGGCCGCCGCGATCCAGAGCGTCGTCGCGCCGCCGCCGCTGATCCCGGTGACGCCGAGGCGCGCCGCGTCCACGTCGTCCCGGGCGGCGAGGAGGTCGAGGCCGCGGATCCCGTTCCAGCACTCGACCCCCGCCGGGGTGTAGCCGCGGGACTGCCACCAGAAGCGCCCCTCGCGGTACGTGCCGTGGTGGATGCCGGGGATCTCGCCGAGTTGGAGCGTGTCGACGACGAGGCAGACGTAGCCGTGGCGGGCGAACCACATGCCGTGGTCCTGGAACGCCGTCTTGTTGCCGTCGCGGCCGCGGCCCGAATGTCCGCAGACGTAGAGGATGGCCGGATGCCGCGTGCCCGGGGGGGCGGCGGAGGGGCGCCACAGGTTGGCCGTCACCACGAGCCCGGGGGCGGCGCGGTAGTGGAGCATCTCCACGACGTAGCCCTCGCCGGCGAGGGTCCCGGTGACGGTGGTCTCGAGTGGCACGCGCTCGGGGAGCGGATCGAGACCGAGCATGTGGAGGTACTCGGCGCGCAGCCGCGCGCGCCGCGACGGGTCGTCCTCGTGCCGGCGCAGGTCCTCGTCGAGCCCCGCCTCGACGCGCGCGGTGCGCGCGGCGAGCCAGGCGCGGATGGGGGCGTCGCCGGGGGACGGGGCGTCGGCGCTGCCGAGGCCCTGCGCACCCGCGTGGACCGCGAGCCACGCGACGAGCAGCGCCGCGAAGATCGGGGAGCGTGGCATGGATACGTCTCCGAGTGGCGGAGGACGCGCCCCGGGGCACGTCCGGACGCCTCCGATCATCCCACGGATCGACCACGAGCGCGGAGGGGGCGTGATTGCGGGGAGGCGGCCGGGCGGATAGCATCGGGGCATGTCGACACGGGGCCCGGGCGGCGTGAGGCCGCGGTCCCGCCGGAAGACGCGATGACATCGTTCCACGACACGCGCCATCTCCTCAGGCTCTCGAGCGTGCTCGCCGCCGCCGGACTCGTCGGCGGTGTCGTGCGGGCGCTCCTGGTGCCGCGCGACTACGGGACCGTCGGCCCCTACCGCGCCTCCGCGCTCGCCGACAACGCCGCCCGCCCGAGCCTTTTTCCGGCCGATTCCACCTGCCACGCCTGTCACGCGGACGTGGAGCACGAACGGGCCGGCACCGCGCACGAGGTGGTGCGCTGTGCCCACTGCCACGGCCTGGGTGCCGAGCACGTCAGGCTCGCCAGCGCCGCGAAGGACGACCCGGCGGTGAAGGTCGTCGCGGCCGCGGAGTGGGACGGGGACTTCCTCACGAAACTCGATCTGTGGATGACGAAGGATCGTCGTGTCTGTCTCTCCTGCCACGAGGCGGCGGTGGGGATGCCGGACGACTTCAAGAAGATCGACGTCGCCGTCCACCTCGAGGAGCAGGGGGCGTCGGAACCGCTCTCCCGCGAGACCTGCTTCGAGTGCCACGGCGGGCACGACACCGCCCCCTGAAGGTGACCCATGGGCTACGCACCGCTTCCCGTCCTTCCCGCAGGGGGTGCCTCCGGTTGCTGCGGCGGTTCGTCCGCCCGCGCCGACGGGGCCGGAACGAGACGCGAGTTCCTCAAGGACGCCGTCACCCTCTCGCTCGGCGCGATGTCGCTCACGCTCCTGCCCGCGGCCGCCACCGTCGACGCCCCCACCGCCGCGGCCGGTCCCGCGGGCCCCGCGGCGCCGGTGTGGGGCTTCCTCGTCGACACGACCAAGTGCACCGGCGCCGGGAAATGCCTGACGGCCTGCCGCGTCGAGAACGACGTGCCCGAGGGGCAGTCGCGCACCTGGGTGGAGCGCTACGTCCACTACAAGGACGGACGCGTCGAGGTCGACCTCATCCCCGAGACCGGCTACGCGGGATCGGGAGAGACGCAACCCGACGCCGACGACGTGCTCCGCGCCTATTTCGTCCCCAAGCTCTGCAACCAGTGCGTCGACGCCCCCTGCAACCAGGTCTGCCCCGTGCACGCGTCGATCAAGAGCCCGGAGGGGATCGAACTCGTCGATGCCGACCGCTGCATCGGGTGCGGCTACTGCGTGCAGGCGTGCCCCTACGGCATCCGCTTCATGAACCACGAGACCAACGTCGCCGACAAGTGCAACTGGTGCTACCACCGCATCATGCGCGGCGAACGGCCGGCCTGCGTGGAGGCCTGTCCCACCGGGGCCCGCGTCTTCGGGCGCCTCGACGATCCCGAAGGCGAACTCGCCCGGCGGCTGGCGACGGTCCCCACGAACGTCCTCAAGCAGCATCTGGGCACCATCCCGCTCACGCGGTACGTCGGGCTCACCGACGAGGTGACCTGATGGAGTTCCACGCGATCCACGAGACGCCCTTCGTCTTCCCGAACGATCTCCATCCGGCGTGGAGCATCATGATCGTGCTCTACCCCTACGTCACGGGCATGGTGGCGGGGTCGTTCGTGGTCTCGGCGTTGTACCACGTCTTCGGGCGGGAGGATCTGCGACCCGTGGCGCGGCTGGCGGTGGTGACGTCGCTCTGCTTCTGCGCCTGTGCCACGCTGCCGTTGCTCCTCCACCTCCACCAGCCCTTCCGGGCGCTGAACGTCGTCGCCACCCCCAGCCCCTCCTCGGCGATGGCCGGCTTCGGGTTCATCTACTCCTTCTACATGCTCCTGCTGCTGGTGGACGTCTGGCTCCTTTTCCGTCCGGCGATCGTGGAGCGGGCGCGGACGGTTCCGGGACGGCTCGGGCAGGTCTACAAGGCCCTCGCGCTCGGCGTGCTCGACGTCACGCCACGATCCGCGGCGATCGATCACCGGCTCGTGGGCATCCTCTCGATCATCGGGATCCCGGCGGCCTGCGTGCTCCACGGCTACGTCGGCTTCCTCTTCGGCGCGATCAAGGCCAACCCCTGGTGGTCGACGTCGCTGATGCCGGTGGTCTTCCTCGCCTCGGCGATCGTCTCGGGGATCTCGGTGCTCGTCCTCCTCTACCTCTTTCTCTGCCGGCGGAGCGGGCTCGAGCCGGACGACGCCTGCATGCGGGCCCTCGCACAACTCCTGTGGCGCTTCCTGATCCTCGCGGTGACGTTCGAGGCGATCGACATCCTCCACGTGGCCTACGAGCGCGAGGAGGAGTGGTACGTGATCCGGGAACTGCTCTCGACGAAGCTCCGCTTCACCTACCTCACGATCCAGGTGCTGATCGGGTCGATCGTGCCGCTCCTGCTGCTGCCGATCCCCGCCTTCACGACGTGGTTCGACGCTCCCTTCCGCCGGTCGTGCACCGGCGTGGCGGCGGTGCTCGTGCTCGCGCAGGTACTGGCGATGCGCTGGAACGTCGTCGTCGGCGGGCAACTCTTCTCCAAGAGCTTCCGCGGTTTCGTCGAGTATCCGGTGACCTGGTGGGGGAGGGAGGGGCTCGTGGCCGCGGCGATCGTGCTGGCGATGCCGCTGGTGCTCCTCTGGGGATTCTCCCGGCTCCTGCCGGTGTGGCCGCCCGAGACCGAGGGCGAAACGCAGTGATGGCTCCGGCGCCGCGCCGACCGCGGTGCCATTCCCGATCCGAGGCCGACCCGATGAAGACGCTGTCGATCGTGTGCCTGATTGGACTCCTCGGCACCGCCGCGGCCGTCGCCGCGCCGACGGTGCCCGAGAACGTCGTCTGGGAGGAGGGGATCGAGTACTCCCGCCCTGACGGCGAGTCGTTGAAGTTGAACCTCGCCCGGCCGAAGACCGGCACGGGGCCATTCCCCGCGGTGATCTGCATCCACGGCGGCGGCTTCCGGGCCGGCACGCGCGACGGCTACGACCAACTCTGCGTCCGCCTCGCCGAACGCGGCTATGTGGCGGCCACGATCAGCTATCGCCTCGCGCCGAAGCACCGCTTCCCGGCCGCGGTCCACGACACGAAGGCGGCGGTGCGCTGGCTGCGCGCGAACGCGGGGCGCTACGGCGTCGACCCGTCGCGCATCGGCGTCACCGGCGGGTCGGCAGGGGGGCATCTGGCCCAGTTCCTCGGCGTCACGGCCCACGTGCCCCGCTTCGAGGGGGAGGGGGGGCACGCCGACCGGTCGAGCGCCGTGTCCTGCGTCGTCAACGTGTACGGTCCGAGCGACTTCACGAAGTCCTACGGCAGGAGCGTCGACGCCCACGAGGTGCTCCCCTTGTGGTTCGGCGGCAACCTCGACACCCACCGCGACCTGCACGTCGTCGGCAGCCCGCTCTCGTGGGTCACCCCGGACGCCGCGCCCACCCTGTGCATCCACGGTACGGAGGACGCGTACGTGGCCCACGAGCAGGCCGTGTGGCTCGTCGACAAGCTCAAGGCCGCCACGGTGGAGGCGGAACTGCTCACGCTCGAGGGGGCTGGCCACGGCTTCAAGGGGGCCGATGCCGAGAAGGCCGACGCCGCTCTCCTCGAGTTCTTCGACCGGCACCTGAAACGCTGACCCGTCAGCGTCCCGGGCGGAGGTGGCGGTCGAACCAGCTCCCGAAGCGGATCAGGTCGACGATCATCGTCGGCCAGCCGTGGCCGCCTCCGGGGTGGACCACCACCTCGACCGTCGCCCCTGCCTCGCGCGCCCGCTCGAGGTAGCGCTGCGACTGGTCGAGGGGTACGAGCGTGTCGGCGTCGCCGTGGTAGATGAGCGTCGGCGGGGCGTCCTTCGTCACGAAGCGGATCGGAGACAGTTCCGGCCCCGTCACCTTCCAGCGCTCCATGTCGACCGGCTCCTGATCGAGCGCCCGCTTGAAACTCTTCGGCGGTCCCCCGTCGCCGGTATCCTCCGTCGAGCCACGCAGGTTCGTCATGTCGGTGACCGGATAGAAGATCGCCACCGCCTGCACCGCGCTCGACGCCCGGTCGACCGGGTCCTCCGCGGCCGGGTCGCCGGGACCGCCGCGCGTGGCGATCATGAGCGCGAGGTGTCCGCCGGCCGACCCGCCGGTGACGCCGAGGCGGTCGGGGTCGATCCCGAAGTCGCCCGCGCGCGTGCGGACGAAGCGCACGGCACGGTGCATGTCGGCGACGATCCCCATCACGGTCGCCTCCGGCTGCGAGACGTGGTACACGGGGAAGATCGTGTATCCGCGCCGCAGGAGCGGCGCGAGGGCCACGGCGCTAAAGCTGCCGGGGCCGCCCGATTTCCAGCCGCCGCTGGTGAAGTAGACGATTCCCAGGCCGTTGGGCCGGGCCGGCCGCACCACGTCGAGGAGGAGCGGCTTGCCGTCCCGCGTGCCGTAGACGACCCCCTTCTCGACCGAGTACTCGGGGTGGTACCAGACCCACGCCCCGGCGACCGCCAGGCCGAGGAGGGTGGCCAGACCGAGCATCCCGAGGAGGAGCCAGGTGAGGACGCGGAGCACCGGCCGACCGCGCGAGCGCGGAGCGTCGCCGGGAGCGCCACCCCCCGCCCCCACGGGCGCATGACCGCTCGAGAAGGGGCTCGCGGCGGGGGGAAACGCCTTGGAATCGTGTTCGTCGGACACTGGCGGCCTCCGGTCGGGGACATGACGCCGGTGGGGCGGAGGCCCCTCCACTCCCGAGGGTAGCACCCCTGCCCCCGGCGCGCCACGCGCGGCTTTTCTTGCTCGCCGCGAAGGGGGGTGAATAATCAGTGCATCCGTCGTCGTTTCGCGCCCCCCCGTCCCGCCCCACCCCCCAATGCCCTCCATCGGCCTGGCACTCTCGGGGGGCGGGTTCCGGGCCACGCTCTACCACCTCGGCGTCATCCGCTACCTGCGCGACGCCGGCATCCTCCCCTTGGTCACCGACATCGCGTCGGTCTCCGGGGGAAGCATCGTCGGCGCGCACCTGGTCCTCAACTGGGATCGCTACAACGGCGATGACGCCGCGTTCGCCGAGGCGGCCGGCGAGGTGGTCCGCTTCGTCCAGCACGACGTACGCAACCGGATCGTGCGCCGCCTCCCGCTCCTCCTGCCGCTGCGGGCGCTGGCGAAGGGGGGAGGCTGGTCGGCCGGTGGATTCACCCCCAACGCCCTCCTGGAGCGGGCCTACCGAGAGTTCCTCTACGGCGACAAGCGCCTCTTCGAACTCCCCGAGAGCCCCGGTCTGCACATCCTCTCGACGAACGTCAGCGACGGCGTCCTCGCCGTCTTCAACCGCGACGGCCTCCACATCCAGAAACGCGATTCGGGCGCCGCCGACCCCTTCCGGCACGTCCCCGGATGGACCGCGGCGCTGGCGAAGGTGGTGGGGGCGTCGAGCGCGTTCCCCGGGTTCTTCCCCCCGGTCGAGATCACCGCCGCCGACCTCGGCGTCCGCGACGGTCACTTTCCCGCCGAGTCCTTCACCGACGGCGGCGTGTACGACAATCTCGGCATCCGCGCCTTCCGCTGGCTCCGGGAGCACCGCGGCGCGTCGCTCGAGCGCGTGCTCGTGAGCGACGCGGGGAAGCCGTTCCAGATCCTCGGCGGGTCGTCGCTCGGATTCGTCGCCCAGTCGATCCGGGCCACCGACATCCTCTGGGATCGCGTCTGGCAGCTCGAACGGGAGAACTTCGGCACCGGCTCCGCCTTCCACTTCGTGCCGGCGGCGTCGATCGTCCCGCGCGAGGAGGATCCACACGCCCTGCATCCCGTGATCCAGGCGGAGGTCGCCTCGATCCGCACCGATCTCGACCGCTTCTCCGACCTCGAGGTCGACGCCCTCGTGGGCCACGGCTACCAGGTGGCGCGGAGCGTGCACCGCCGCCTCGGCGACGCCACGCTGCCGGCGGTCCACGAGGGGGAGGTGTGGACGCCGCGTCCGGGAGGGGCGCGTCTGCTCGGCGACGGGCCGCCGCCATCGCGCACGGCACGCGAGGCCGGCACGAGCCCCACGGCGCGGGTCGCCGCCGACCTGCGGCGGTCGGGCAGGCGCCGCGTCTGGTCGACGCTCTTCGATCCGGCCGACTGGCCGAGCTGGATCTACGTCGCGCTCGCTCTGCTCCTCTTCGTCTGGCTGCCGCTGCGTTTCTGGCGTCTCCACCGGCACGAACGGATGCTGACCGGCATCATCGACTCGATCGCCCAGGGTGATCCCGACATCCGCCTCGTCCTCGACCTGGTGGAGAACGACCCGCTCGCCTCCTGGGCGCCGGTGCCGATCGGCCGCGCCGAAACGCTGCCCGAGGCGCGGTTCGACGGCATCGACATCCTCGCCCGCAGCCGGATCGTCGACCTGCGGGAAGCGTGGGTGGGGGCGGGCGCCCGGCAGGGGACGGGGCTCGTGCAGATCCGTGACCGGCTCACCGTGCGCGTGAAGGAGGGGGCGACCGATCCCGGGATCACGCTCCTCACCACGAAGGTCATCGCCGATCCGAGGTATCGCCAGCCGAGAACGCAGCCTCCGGTGCGCATCGTCCGCGTCGACGGCGAGGTGGATGGCGAAGCCGCGCCCCGCTACGCCCTCTCGTGCGACCTCGCCGCGGCACCGCGCGGGCAGCCGGTGACGATCGAGGTGGCCCTCGCGGTGCGCTATCCGAAGCTGGATCCGGGGCGGATGCCCTTCCTCCTCGACCATCCGACCGACCTGCTCACCGTGTGGATGCTCTTCCCCGAGGACCATCCCTACCACACCTACAAGCTCGAGCGGCATCCGGCGGCGGCGCCGGCGTCGGTCGAGCCCCTCGAGGCCCGCTACACGATCGACCATCCCTACGGCACGCTCATCGGCTGGTCGGTGATCCGGCCCGACCCCCAGACGGTCTACGAGTGCCGCTGGACGACCGACTGACCGCCCGCCCCGGCGCGGCGCCGGCGGGGTCGACGACGGTCCGTGCGCGCACGCCGCGAGCGCGGTGGAGGCCGGCGCGGGTCGATGGGGATCGGGCGCGGGGGCCGTTCCCGGGATGGCGGTGAATCCCGGCAATTTGGGCTGTCGGCGGGGCGCCGCCCCGGCGGGACCCCTTGCGGCGGTGCGCGGCGAATCGCTATCCGCTCCGCATGCCGATCCGCCCCGTCACGCTCCTGCTCGCCGGCGCCTGCCTGCTCCTGGCCTCCTGCCGGGCGTGCGACCGTTGCCTCGCCCCGCGCCCGATCGCGGGGAGCGTGCGCGCCGACCCCGATCTCGTGGCGCTCACGCGCGAGGCGCCGATCGAACGCGGCAAGCCGCGGAAGGTGATCGACGGCATCGGATGGGTGTTCGGCATCCCCTCGAAGATCGTCCTCTGGGACCGACGCGTCGACAACCACCGCATCGGCCGGGAGACCGAGGCGGCGATCCGCGACTATCTCGACGGGCAGGGGCTCGATCACGTCAAAGTGCGCCTGAACCAATACGCGCCGCTGGCCGACTGGCGGCGGCTGCGGAGGAACCGCACCGTCGGCTGGCCGCTCCGTTACACGATCGGCACCCTCTCGGTCGCCTCCGAGGCGGTGTTCCCCGGGAGGGTCTTCGGCGGCGACCACTACAATCCCTGGACGAACACGATCCACCTCTACAGCGACGTGCCCGCCATCGCGCTCCACGAGGGGGGCCACGCCCGCGACGTCTCCCGCCGCGACTGGCCCGGGCTCTACGCCGTGGCCTTCGGCCTGCCGATCACGGAGCTCTACCCCGAGGCGATCGCCACCGGCGAGGCGCTCGCGTGGCTGGAGGGGGAGCGACGCGTGGCGGCGCGCCGCCCCGACGACGAACGCGACGGTGCCGCCGCGGCGGGTGAAGCGCCCCTGGCGGAGGCCCGCCGCATCCTCTATCCGGCGTACGGCACCTACGTCGGCGGCGCCGCCGGGCAGTTCGTCGGCCTTTCGGTCGGCCTGCCTGTCTACGCCGGGGCCGTCGTCGCCGGCCACGCCACTGGCCGGGCCGTCAACCGCGCCGAGGCGGCGGCCGCATCGGATGCCGTCCCGGCCGCGACGGCGTCCGACGAAGCGGAGACCGACCCGTAGGCGGAGGACGACGCAGGGGAGTAGAACCGGCTCCGTGCCCCCCGGAGACCGTCCCGTGATCCTCTGCCTCCTCACCGCGCTGGCGCTCGCCGTCGCCACCTTCGGTGCCGCCCGCGCTGCCGACGACGTCCCGGTCGCCGACTTCGAGTCGGGTTCGTTCGATGGCTGGGCGATCGAGGGCACCGCCTTCGGCGCCGCGCCGATCGAAGCCGCCGGATCGCCGGGGATCGTCGGCTTCCGCGGCCGGCGCCTCGTGAACTCGTTCCACCCCGACGATGCCGCCACCGGCATCATCACCTCCCCCCCGTTCACCCTCTCCCGCCGCTACGTGGCGTTTCTCGTCGGCGGGGGCCGCCACGACGGCGGCACCGGCGTGGAACTGGTCGTCGACGGCGACGTGGTGCGTTCCGCCACCGGCCACGACTCGGGAGCGCTGCGCTGGGAGTCGTGGGACGTGGGCGACCTCGCGGGGAGGGAGGCCCGCGTGCGCGTCGTCGATCGTGTCGGCGGTGGTTGGGGACACGTCGACGTCGACGAGATCCTCCTCACCGACACGCGCCGCGCGGGTCCGGGGGCGTGGCGCGAGGAGGAATACCGGCGTTCACCCGCCTTCCGGCGCGAGCCGTGGCGACCGGGATGGCACTTCACCCCGGATCTGAACTGGATGAACGATCCCAACGGTCTGGTGTTCCACGACGGTCTGTGGCACCTCTTCTACCAGTACAACCCCCATGGCAACGAATGGGGCCACATGAGTTGGGGTCACGCCGTGAGCCGCGATCTCTTCCACTGGGAGCATCTGCCGATCGCGCTCCACGAGGGATCCGGCACGATGGCGTTCTCGGGATGCGCCGTCGTCGACCGTGACGACTCGAGCGGCTTGGGCACCGCGTCGGAGCCCGCGCTCGTGGCGATCTACACCGCCCACCAGCAGGGCCGCCAGTCGCAGGACATCGCCTCGAGCACCGACGGCGGTCGCACGTGGACCCCGTTCCCCGGCAACCCCGTCCTCGACATCGGGCAGGCCGACTTCCGCGACCCGAAGGTCTTCTGGCACGCCGCCTCGGGGCGCTGGGTGATGGTGGTGTCGCTGGCGCTCGAGAAGAAGCTGCAGTTCTACGCCTCGCGCGATCTGAAGGCGTGGGAGTTCCTCTCCGCGTTCGGGCCCGCCGGGGCGCCGAACAAGTCGAACTGGGAGTGCCCCGACCTGTTCGAGTTGCCCATCGAGGGGGAGCCGGGACGGACCGCCTGGGTGCTCTCGGTGGGCATGGGGAACGGGTCGGTCGCGGGCGGATCGGGCGACGAGTACTTCATCGGCACCTTCGACGGCACGCGGTTCGTCGCCGACCCGATCGGTGCCCGCTTCGTCGACCATGGCCGCGATTTCTACGCCGCCGTGTCGTGGTCCGACGTCCCGTCCGACGACGGGCGGCGGATCTGGATCGGCTGGATGAACAACTGGGAGACGGCGCTGGTGCCGACCTGGCGCTGGCGGGGTACGATGTCGGTGCCGCGGGAACTGTCGCTGCGGCGCATCGGCGGCGTGCCGACGCTCTGCCAGAGGCCGGTGCGCGAGATCGACCGTGTCGGCCGCGACCGGACGGCGATCCCGGCGGGAATGATCGGCCCGGGGACGTTGCCCCTGGAGCGGTCCGGCCGGATGCTCGACATCGCCGTCGAGTTCGACCCCGGCTCGGCGGAGAGCTGCGGGCTCCACCTCCTCGCCAAGGAGGGGCAGCGGACGATCGTCGGCTACGACCGGAAGTCGCGGCGGATGGTCGTCGATCGCAGCGCGTCGGGGAGGGTGTCCTTCCACCCCGCCTTCGCCGGCCGTCACGAGGCGCCGCTCGAGCCGGGGCCCGACGGCACCATCCGGCTGCGCGTCCTCGTCGACGCCTGCTCGGTGGAGGTCTTCGGCAACGACGGCGAGGCGGTGATCACCGACCTGGTCTTCCCCGACGACGATGCCACGGGGATCGCGCTGTTCAGCGAGGGGGGCGGCTGTCGGATCGTGGCCGGCGCGGTGGCGACACTCCCGCGCACCGACGGCGTGGCGGACTGACACGTCGGCCCGCCGTCATCGCGCCATCGCCGCGCCGATCCCGTCGAGGCACATCTGCACCGCCGACGCCACGAGCACCATCCCCATGAGGCGCTCGATCGCCGTCAGGCCACGCGTGCCGAGGATCCCGGCGAGCCTGGCCCCCGAGAGGAGGATCGCGGCGGACGCCGCCCAGGCGGCTGTGATCGCCGCGAGCCACTCGGCCCGGCGTTCCGGCGCCTGGCTCGAGAGGAGGAGCACCGTGGCCAGTGCCGAGGGACCGGCCACGTACGGGATCGCCAGCGGCACCACGAGCGGCTCGCCGTCGGTCTCCTCGGAGAGGGGACCGTGCGTCGCCGGGAAGACCATCCTGAGCGCGATGAGGAAGAGGACGATCCCGCCGGCGATCGTCAGGGCCGGCTCGGAGATGCCGAGCGTGCGCAGGATCGCGTGGCCGGCGAAGAGGAAGGCCACGAGCACGCCGTAGGCGATGAGCAGCTCGCGTGCGGCGACCCGGGTGCGGCGCCCGGGCTCGACCGGCGTCAGCGCGGAAAGGAAGAGGGGGATGTTGCCGAGCGGGTCCATCACGAAGAAGAGGAGCAGCGCCGCGGAGAAGGTCGTCATGGGATGCCTCGACCGATTCGTGTCACCCCATCCTATCCGCCGGCGGGAAGGGCTTTGCCGGCCGCTCGGACGCACCCTATCCTGGCGGACGTTGGGCGGGCCTGTCGGCCCGCGACCGCGTCGGAGACGACACGTGGCACTCCATCGATCCGACCGGCACGCGTCGCCCCTTTCCCGGCGCCGGCTCCTCGCCGCCGCCGGTGGATTGGCCGGCCTCTCCCTCCCCATGGTGCTCCGTCTCCGGGCGGAGGCGTCGGTCGCGTCACCTGCCCGTGCCGATTCGCTCGTCATCGTCTACCTGTGGGGGGGCTTGAGCCACATCGACTCGCTCGACCCCAAGCCCGACGCGCCGCCCGAGGTGCGCGGCGAGTTCCGCCCGATCGCCACCGCGACCCCCGGGATCCGTTTCAGCGAGCACCTTCCCCTCCTCGCCCGGCACACCGAGAAGCTCGCCGTCATCCGCTCGATCCACCACGACGACAGCGCCCACGGCCGGGGGATGTACTGGAACCTCACCGGCCACAGGCCGCCGCGCGTCGGCAACATCCCGCCGCTCTCGAGCGACTGGCCGTCGATCGCGGCGATGGTCTCGAAGCTGCGGCCGCCGCCGGCGGACGTCCCCCCGGCGGTCCGCATCCCCTAGCCGCTCGTCGACAACAACACGCTCCAGGCGGGGGAATACGGCGGCTGGCTCGGCGTGAAGCACGAGCCGATCATCATGCGGCCGTCGTGCGGCGAGCCCTTCGCCGGCGTGTCGCGGTCGCTCGGCGCCGAGACCTTCGACCTGGGACGCGTCGATCGGGAGGGTGTCGCGCGCCGCGAGGGCCTGCGGGCGAGCCTCGAGCACCCGCCCGGCTGTGCCGATGACTTCGCCTCCTTCGACCACTTCCGGGCCCTGGCCCGCGACATCATGCTCGGGTCGGCGGTCCGCGACGCCCACGACCTCGAGCGCGAGGATCGGAGGGTGCGGGAATCCTACGGCGACCACCTCGGCGGCCAGAGCCTGCTCCTGGCGCGGCGGCTCACCGAGGCGGGGGTGCCGGTGGTGCAGGTCTGCCTCGCGTCCGGCGACTTGAACGGCGGCGCGGGGGACATGTGGGACACCCACGGCGACAATTTCAACCGGTTGAAAAGCAGGCTCCTGCCGGTCTTCGACCGGAGCGTGTCGGCGCTCCTGGCCGACCTCGACGCGCGGGGCACGCTCGGCCGCACCCTCGTCGCCGTGCTCACCGACTTCGGCCGCACCCCCCGCGTCAACGGCTCGGCCGGCCGCGACCACTATCCGGGCGTCTACTCGATGCTCCTGGCCGGCGGCGGGATCCGCGGCGGGCAGGTCTGGGGCTCGAGCGACGGCCTGGGCGCCTTCCCGGTCGACCGCCCCTGCGGCCCCGCCGACATCCACGCCACGCTCTTCCACGCCCTCGGCCTCTCGCCGCGGGCCGAACTCCGCGACCCCCTCGGCCGCGTCTTCCCCGCGACCGACGGCGAGGTCCTCGACCTGTTCTAGCTTCACGCGGCGAAGGCCCTCCGTGGCCCTTCGCCGCTTGGTCGCCACGGCGAACGCCGAGGGTTCGCCGCGGCTCCGACCGCCGCGTCGTGCGGCGGGGGCGTGCTTCACGAGTCGAAGGCCCTCCGTGGCCCTTCGCCGCTCGGTCGCCACGGCGAACGCCGAGGGTTCGCCGCGGCTCCGACCGCCGCGTCGTGCGGCGGGGGCGTGCTTCACCCGTCGAAGCCCTCCGTGGCCCTTCGCCGCTTGGTCGCAGCCCTCAGTCTGCTTCTCGAATCCCAGGGTAATCCACCAGAAGAGGGGGGTGGCAGAGAGCCCAAGTGGCCTCTTTGAAGGCTTTTTTGGCGTCTCCCAAAAAAAGCTGTCCGTTTCGTGAGCCTTTTTCGCCTATCCAAGAGAGGGGGGGCGAGCGAGCCATCCCCGATGCGGCACTGTTGGCAGGCGGTTCAGCTACGTCATCGTGAAAGGAGACGTCGGATGGGGAACGATCGAAGAAGCGGTGTCCGAGGGTGGATCGTCCGGGCGTTTTCGGCGGCCGTGTGCTCGCACACCCTTTCGAAGGTGGGCGACGCAGGTGCCGCGCTCGTCCGGACGCGGCCGTCGCCCCGCCCGGGGTCGCTCCTGCTCCGCTCGGTGGCGTGCATCGCCGTCGTCTTTCTCGCCCGGATCGCGACCGCCGACTCGCTCCTCTACGTGAGCAACCTGGCCTCGAACGGCTCCTGGGAGATCCTCCGCTACGACTCCACCACCGGAGCCTTCGCGGGGCGGTTCGCCACGCTGGCGGGTAGTTCGTTCGGGCTGACGGCCGGCCCTGACGGCAACATCTACGCGGCGAACTTCGACAACCGCCGCGTCGATCGCTACGACGGGGTCAGCGGGGCGTTCATGGGCACGTTCGCGAGCTTCGGCAGTCCCTACAGCGGCGTCTACGGCGTGGCGTTCGGTCCGGACGGGAACCTGTACGTGGGGATGAGCGGCGGCGACGTCATGAAGGTGAATGGCACGACCGGCGCGAGCCTCGGCCGCTTCGTCGCCGCGCCAAGCGGCGTCTTCGATTTCGGCGGCCTCGCCTTCCGGGGCAACTCGTTGTTCGTCACCTACGGCGGCACCAGCGGGAAGATGTACCGGTACGACGCGACGACGGGGGGCAACGCCCAACTCGTCTACGGAGGGTTCTCCAGCAACGGCCCGCGGACCCCGAGCTTCGACGCGGCGGGCAACGTCTACGTGCCCGACTGGCAGACGACGAAGGTCTACAAGTTCGACGGTTCGACGCTCGCCCTCTCCGGCACGATCGTCAACAGCCCGTCCATCTCCCCCATCGCACTCGGCTTCGGCGGCACGGGGAACCTGCTCGTGCTCAGCGAGAACGGGGGCAACTCGACCATCAGGGGATTCCTGTCGAACACGGGTTCGTCGGTGGGGACGCTCGTCCAGTCCGGATCCGGCGGGCTCTACCGCGGGTGGGCCATGGCCACGGTGACCCCGGTGCCGGAAGTCGATCCCGCCGCCTGCGGCTCCGCCCTGGCGCTCGTCGCCGGTGCCCTGGCGATGCTCGAACGCCGGCGGGGGCGTCGGGCGTGACCCGATGGGGTGCGACCCGGACCGCTCCGGCGGGCCGGGCGCGTCGTGCGCGGAGCGATCGCGGTGCCGGCACGTGCGCGCGGGGGAGAACGCCGGTATGATCGCGGGCCCGGAGCCGCGGGTGGCGCCGGACGCCTCCCGGACACCACCCCCATGCCATCGCGGCCGACTCCCCTCCCCGCCGCCGTGCTGATCCTCGTGACGGCCTGTATCGTCGGCGCGACGCCGGAAAGGGCCCGCGGGGCCGACGGGCCTCGCTACCGGGAGGAACTCGTCTTCCCGCTCGACGCGCGGCACAACCACGCCCCCGGCATCGTCGAGTTGCCCGACGGTCAGTTGCTCGTCTCCTGGTACCGCGGCTCGGGGGAGCGGAAGGCCGACGACGTCGTCGTGCTCGGGGCCCGACTCGCGCCCGGCTCCGCGGCCTGGAGCGAGCCCTTCACGCTCGCCGACCATCCCGGCTTCCCCGACTGCAACACCGCGCTGTTTCTCGACGCCTCGAAAAAACTCTGGCTCTTCTGGCCGATCATCCTCGACAACGAGTGGGGCTCGGCCCTGACCAACTACCGCACGTCGCACGACTATCTCGCCCCCGGCGCACCCCGCTGGGACTGGCAGGGGACGGTGTGGCTCAAGCCGGCCGACTTCCAGGAGCGTGCCCGGGAGCTGGCCAAGGCCCGCCTCGCCGCCAGCCCCGAGAAGGACCGGCCCGAGGCGGAGGCCTTCTTCGCCGAGATCGACTCCGCGCTCGGCGACAAGCTCATGCAGCGGCTCGGCTGGCAGCCGCGCTCGAAACCGACGCAGCTCCGCTCCGGCCGGATCGTCCTCCCGCTCTACTCCGACACCTATTCCTTTTCGCTCATGGCCCTCTCCGACGACGGCGGGGAGACGTGGCGGGCGAGCGCCCCGCTCATCGGCTTCGGCAACATCCAGCCGGCGGTGCTCGAGCGGCGCGACGGCACGCTCATGGCCTACATGCGCGAGAACGGGCCGCTCGGGAAGGTGCGCGTCGCCGAGAGCGGCGACGGCGGCGAGACCTGGGGCGACGTCGGCGTGGCCGACCTCCCCAACCCTGGCTCCGGGCTCGACGGGGTGCGTCTGGAAAACGGCCACTGGCTCCTCGTCCACAACGACACCACCGAGGGGCGGTCGAGCCTGGCGGTGAGCCTCTCGGAGGACGAGGGGCGGACCTGGCCCTTCGTCCGTCACCTGGAGCGGCGTGAATCGGGGAGCTTCCACTACCCGGCGGTCATCCAGGGGGCCGACGGGACGATCCACGCGGTGTACAGTTATTTCGTCGAGGGGGGGAAGTCGATGAAGCACGCCGCGTTCGACGAGGCGTGGGTGCGGGCCGGCGACGCACCCTGACCGGCTCCGGCCCTTCGAGCGAGCCGCTCTCCTCTCCCCGGATCCTGCGCGCATGACCACACCCCCCGGCGTCCCCTGGATCGCCAAGCCGGTCCAGCAGCTCCTCATCCGCGACCTGCTCACGCGGGCCCGCTCCTGGGCCCCGCGCCAGACGATCACCTACCGGGATCTCCGCGAGCACGACTACGCCGAGTTCCTCGTGCGGATCGACCGGGCGGCGGCGATGCTCGCGGGGCTGGGAGTCAAGCCGGGCGATCGCGTCGGCGTGATGGACTGGGACAGCCACCGCTACCTGGAACTGTTCTTCGCGGTCCCGATGCTCGGTGCCGTCCTCCACACGGTGAACGTCCGCCTCACGCCCGAGCAGATGGCCTGGACGATCCGCCACGCCGAGGACGCGGTGATCCTCCTCCACCCCGACTTCCTCCCGGTCGCGGAGGCCCTCGCCCCCGCGCTCCCCTCCGTGCGCGGCTGGGTGACGCTCTCCGACGATGGCGTGCCCCCCGCCACGGCGCTCCCCACCGCCGGCGACTACGAGGCCCTCCTCGACGCGCGGGCGGCGGAGGTCGCCGGGGGCTACGACTTCCCCGACCTCGACGAGAACACGGTCGCCACCCTCTTCTACACCACCGGCACCACCGGCGACCCGAAGGGGGTCTACTTCACCCACCGGCAGATCGTCCTCCACACGCTCGCCGCCGGTGCCACCTTCGCCGCGCACCAGCAGCCGGTGGGGATCCACGCCGAGGACGCCTACCTGCCGCTGACGCCGATGTTCCACGTCCACGCCTGGGGCATCCCCTACCTGGCGACGATGCTCGGTCTCAAGCAGGTCTACCCCGGCAAGTACGACCCGCAGAAGCTCGCGGAGCTCATCCAGCGGCACTCGATCACCTTCTCCCACTGCGTGCCGACGCTCGTGCAGATGCTCCTCCACCATCCCGCCGCCGCGGGTATCGACTACGGGGGCTTGAAGCTCGTCATCGGCGGGGCGCCGCTCCCCAAGGGTCTGGCCGAGGAGGCGCAGGCGCGCGGGATCCGCATCATGGGGGGTTACGGGATGTCGGAAACCTGCCCGGTCGTGGCCGCTCCGCACTGGAAGCCCGAGCACGGTGGCGCCCCCGACGACGCCCGCCTCGACGTCCTCTGTCGCACCGGCTTCGCCTTCCCCCTGGTGGAGGCGCGGATCTGGGGGAGCGACGACCGGCTCCTCCCCGTCGACAGCGACCAGGCGGGCGAACTGGTGCTCCGCTGCCCCTGGCTCACCGAGGGCTACTACAAGGACGAGGCCCGCAGCCGCGATCTCTGGCACGGCGGCTGGCTGCACACCGGCGACATCGCCTTCCTCGACCGCGACGGCTACATCCGCATCACCGACCGGCTCAAGGACGTGATCAAGATCGGCGGCGAGTGGATCTCCTCGCAGGAACTGGAGAGCGCCTTGAGCCGGCACGAGGCGGTCCGCGAGGTGGCGGTCGTCGCGAAGCGCGACGCCAAGTGGGACGAGCATCCCTGTGCGCTCGTCGTCCTCCGCGACGGGCAAGCGGTCACGCCGCGCGAGCTGGGGAAGTTCCTCCACCGCTTCATCGACGACGGCACGATCCACAAGCGCGCCATCCTCACCGAGATCCTGCTGGTCGAGGCGATCCCGCGGACGAGCGTCGGCAAGGTCGACAAGAAGGAGATCCGCCGCCGCCTCGCCGAGGCGTGAGCCCGCCGCCGCGCCGTCCGCCGTCGTCTCCCCCGCCCCGACACCGTCCCTGCGCCGCAACCCCGATCGTCAACCCAGGAACGCGCCATGCCCCGCCCGCTCGTCGTCGTCACCGACTTCATCCGCCCGCCGCTCGGCCACGAGGAACGCATCCTCGGCGACCTGGCCGACGTCGTCGCCCTCGACGCCTTCTCCGAGGAGGCCCTCGAGGGGCGGATCGAGCGGGCCGACGCGATCATGATGTATCACTTCATCTCCATCGGCCGGCGGACCATTCAGCGCCTCGAGAAGTGCAAGCTCATCGTCCGCTGCGGCGTGGGCTACGACAACGTCGACCGCGTCGCCGCGCGGGAGCGGGGGATCACCGTGGCCAACGTCCCCGACTACGGGACCGAGGAGGTGGCCGACTCGGCGATCGCCATGCTCCTCTCGATGATGCGCGGCGTCTCCTTCATGAACACCCGCCTCCAGGGGCGGCAGGGGGAGTGGATCTACGAGCAGGTGCGGCCACTCCATCGCCTCCGCGGCCTGAAGCTCGGCATCGTGGGCCTCGGACGCATCGGCACGGCGACGGCCCTCCGCGCCAAGGCGCTCGGCTTCGACGTCCTGTTCCACGATCCCTACGTCGTCGACGGCACCGACAAGGCCCTCGGGGTGACGCGCTGCGAGTCGCTCGAGGAGATGCTGCCACGCGTCCAGGCCCTCTCGATCCACTGCCCGCGGACGCCCGAGACTCAAGCACTCGTGAACACCCGCACGCTCGCCCTGCTGCCGAAGGGGAGCTTCCTCGTGAACACCGCCCGTGGCGGCTGCGTCGACGCCGGCGCCGTGCTCGCGGCGATCGAGTCGGAGCATCTCCGTGGGGCGGCGCTCGACGTGCTGGAGGTGGAGCCGCCGCCGGAGAGCGATCCCCTCATCGCCGCCTGGCGCACCCCCGGCACGCTCGCCCACGACCGGGTGATCATCAATCCCCACGCGGCCTTCTATTCCGAGCAGGGGCTCGACGACATGCGGATCAAGGGGAGCACGAACATCCGCCGGGTGCTCGAGGGCAAGCCCGCGCGGAACGTCGTCAATTAGCCTCACGCGACCCGCCGCGGCCGCGGTCCGCTCGCGGCGGAGGCAGTGGGTGCGCTCACACACAAGCCCGGGTGGTTATACGGACCATATCAATACAAGTTAGAGCAATGAACGGACTCGCCCCGCGATGATGCTGTTGCCGAACTGCGGAGCCGTTGCGACCGTGGTGCTCGGCTGTCTCGGCCTGCTCTTCCCAAGAGCCGTCGGCCGTGTCCTCGGGATCGAGCCGGATAGGCCGTTGGGCATCTCCGAGTTCCGTGCGACCTACGGCGGCTTTTTTCTGTGCCTTGGCATCGGATGCCTGGTCGCCCAGTCCTTGCAAGTCTTCACCGTTGTTGGAGCAGCGTGGTGCGTGGCCGCTTTTGCCCGCATGATTTCCTATGTCGTCGATGGCAGCCGGTCCGCGCATAATCTGGCCGGCATGGGAGTCGAAGCAGGCATTGGCCTGGCCCTATTGGCGGCGCAGCTCTAACCACGCAATGCAGCGGACTCGCGACGAGATCGGTCCTGATGGAAAGTCCAAGGTCGCGAGCCGCTGATTGCCAACGCTAGGCGGACAAGAGCATCACCTTCACACGGGCACGTCCATGAACAAAGTGACACCCTTCCTCATGTTCAACGATCAGCTCGAGGCGGCGATCGCGTTCTACACCGCGACGTTTCCGGACTCCGAGGTTCGCCATGTCGCCCGCACGGGCAAGGACGGTCCCATCAGCTCCGCCGAGTTCGTCGTTGGAGGTCAACGCTTCATGGGCTACAACGGCGGGCCGTACTTCAGCTTCTCCGAGGGGTTCTCGCTCTACGTGGACTGCGCGGATCAGCGTGAAGTGGATGGCTATTGGGACAAGCTCGTGAAGGCAGGCGCGAAGCCTACCCAATGCGGCTGGATCAAAGACCCCTTCGGTCTGTCCTGGCAAATTGTCCCGCGACGGTTCACCGAGCTCATCGGTGATAGGGACCCAACGAAGGTCAAGGCTGTGATGGAGGCCATGATGACGATGGTGAAGCTCGACGTGGCTGAACTGGAGAGAGCCTACAACGAGGCTTAGGAGTGCACTCCCAAACGGATGCTTTAGCTCTCCCCGACTGCAGCGCGGAAAGCCGCTGTATCCAACCGCCTTCGGCACATGCTGGGCGTGAACGTTCGGCCGGTCGACCGTGTCTGATCTGCAAGGAGTCGTGTGAATGGCCGACGAACGCGGGGAGTCGAAACGTCTGGCCGTCTCAATGGCCGTTGGAATGTTTGCCGCACAAGTGGTCGGCGGGCCCAACGATCGGTTTCTCGCTCATCTGCCGATCTACGCCAAGCCTCTGATCAAGGGCGTCGTCGCGGGCGTTGCTTCGTTGATTGGCTACTCCATCGCAGGCTGGGCATGGCGCAGACCACAGGCCTGACCAGGCGCTGGATCAGGCGCCGGCTTTCATTCAGCGGTGCAGTCGGCCATTGGGTCGCCGCTGATCAGCTTTACCGTCATGCCTGGAGAACGAAAAACCCTGCTTTCGATCATGCTCGCCTCTGCAGGGCTGGCTCTCTACGGCCTCCTGACCGGCGGCATGCCAACGATCACAGTCACCGGACACTGCCTCAAGCCAGATGGTGAAGAGAGGGTGTTTTCCCTCTCGTGCAGATTCGACGCGGAAATGAAGAAAACGATCGTGGTTCCCTATTGGGACCTGCCGTGAGCCCCATGGCACAGCGCCGGAGCGATCCGGCCGTCGCGTCATGGTCGTGATCGATCGTCCACGTTGGCCGGGTCGCTGAGCGGGGGCGTTCGGCGGAAGCGCGGGAAACGTGCGACGAATCGGTCAGGAATCGCCCGAAGGGCTCGTGGCGAGCGAACTCGCTGCCGCCACTGCCGAAGAGCGGACGCGTCGTCGCCCAGGCGCCGGAGGGCTGCGCGGTCCACGGGATGCCGAAGGGGGTGATCGAAGGGGG
>CAZMOU010000006.1:22305-26319 GCA_964567835.1 uncultured Chitinophaga sp.
CGAAGGGGGTGATCGAAGGGGGGCACGCCGACCTCGTGGTTCCCCTCGGGCGGATGGCGGAGGCGATCCGCTCCACGGCGGCGCGGGCGTGAGCCCGCCGATCAGCCCGGACGGCCCGCGATGAGCATCGTGTTGGGGCCGACGCGCGCTGCGATGTCGTAGCCGAGCGGGGCCAGGTGGGTCCGCAGCCAGTCCGCCTCCGGGACGGTCTCCACGAGGAGCACCGGCCGACACCGCCGGATAATCCCCAGCGCGCCGGAGAGCGCCTCCCGCTCGTGGCGTTCGACGTCGAGATGGATGATGGCCACGTGACGGTCCGGGGGGACGAGGTCGTCGATGCGGACGAGCGGCACCGTCTCCCCCCGTTCCCCCGCGGCGGCATCGACGCCGGGCACCAGGGCGCTGCGGCCGCCGAGGGGGACGCCACCCGCCCCGGCGACGCGGAGCAGTCCGGTGCCGGCCGCGGCACCGAGCGCGGCCCGGGTGAGGTGCACGTTCCCGAGGCCGTTGATGGCCACCGTCAGCCCGGCGCAGCGATGGCTCTCCGCGTTCGGTTCGCACGCCCAGACCGTCCTTCCGGGGCCGCACGCCCTGGAGACGGCGGGCAGCATGTCGCCGAAGAAGGTCCCGGCGTGGACGACGTCGCCGTGCGGGGCATGGCTCCGGAGGAGGTCGATCGTCTCCGGCTCGAACGACTCCCCGCGGAGGATGGCCTGGGCGCACGGCCGGTGCATCGCCCCGCGGGGAACGCAGTAGCCGCCATGCGCGTTGTAGGCGACGACGCAGCGGAGGACGCCGCTCTCCGGGCCTTCGTAGTCGGTTCGGGCGGGGGCGGAAAGCGGCGTCGGCATGGGCGTGGCCCGGAAAGAAGGGGGGGAGGGAGCGGCGCAGCCTAGCGGGCATGCCCGGCGGCGGTCGATGCCGGCCGGGACGGGGGGGATTGCCCTTCCGGCCCGGCGTCCGGAACTCCTATAGAGGAGGGATGGAAACCGACGATCGCGGGATCCTCCTCTTCCGACGCGATTTCCGCGGGCTCACCGGGGGCCATCTGAAGGTGTGGCACTACCTCCGCCACGCCGCGGCGTCGCCGTCGTACCGTCCGCTGGTGTACCAGCCGGCGACGAGCCGGCGCGGGGCCGGCAATCCGTTCGACGCCGATCCCTCCCGGAGCGTCGAGGACTGGCAGCCGGAGGCGGCGGCGGCGCTGTTCGTCGCCGGGCTCGACTGGGCGGCCGTTCCGGACGACCTCTCCCGACCGGTGGTGAACCTCGTGCAGGGGGTGCGTCACGCCGATCCCGCCGATCCCCGCCGGGCGTTCCTGTCGAGACGGGCGGTGAGGATCTGCGTCAGTCCGGAAGTCGCCGCCGCCATCCTCGGCACGGGACTCGTCAACGGGCCGGTGGTCACGATCCCCAACGGCGTCGACGTGCCACCCACGCCGTCGATCACGACGGGCCGCCCGGTGCCCCTGCTCCTCGTCGGATGGAAGGAGCCGGAGCGCACCCGGGAGGTCGCACGCGCCCTGCGTGAGCGCGGCGTCCGCCCCGAGGTGATCGATTCCCGGCTCCCGCGGGAACGGTTCCTCGCGCGTGTGGAGGAGGCGGAGACGGTGGTCTTCCTGCCGTTGGAACGCGAGGGCTGCTTCCTGCCGGCGCTCGAGGCGTTCGCACTGGGGTGCCTCGTGGTCTGCCCGGATTGCGTCGGCAACCGCGGTTTCTGCCGGGACGGCGACACCTGCCTCGCCCCCGACAACCGCATCGACGCGATCGTGGCCGCGACGCTCGCCGCCGTCGATCTCCCCGCCGAGCGACGCGGGAGGATCCTCGCCGCGGCCCGGGACGAGGTGGCAGGGCGTGCGCTCGACGCGGAGCGCGGCGCCTTCCTCGCCCTGCTCGACGAACTCGCCGCGGGGAGGATCCCGTGAACGGGCACGGCGGCGTCCCCGGGGAGGACGTCATCCTCACCGGCATCGCCCGGTCGGGGACGACGCTCGCCTGCACGCTCCTCAATCGACTCCCTGGATGCGTCGCGCTCCACGAGCCGATGTCGCCGGCCCTGCTCCGCGAGGCCGGTTCGCGTGCCGCCGCGGTGGATCGGATCGCCGGCTGTTTCGCCGCGCAGCGTCAGACTCTCCTCGCACGGGGGGAGGCGGAGAGCCGGTCGATCGACGGCCGCATCCCCGACAATCCGTATGGCGACGCCGGCGGGGAGGGGAGGCTGCGCCGGTCGATCGTCAGGCCGGGAGTCGTCCGGTTCGACAAACCGCTCGATCCGGGGTTCCGGCTCGTGATCAAGCACCCCAGCTGCTTCACGGCGCTGCTCGATCTGCTGGTGGATCGGTTCCGGTGCGTGGCCATCGTCCGCCATCCGCTGGCGGTGCTCCTCTCCTGGCAGACGACGGCCGCGAACTGGAACGACGGGAGGCAACCCGCGGCGGAGGCCTTCGACGACGACCTCCGCCGGCGCCTCGACGGGATTCCCGACGTCCTCGGGCGGCAACTCGAGATGGTGGGGTGGAGTTTCCGGCAGTACACCCGTTTCCTCCCTTCCCGGGCGGTCGTCCGGTACGAGGACCTGATCGGTAGCGGGGGAGCCGCCCTGGCCGCGATCGACCCGGCCGCCACCACCCTGCGCGTGCCGCTCGAGGCGCGGAACGCCAATCCGCTCTACCGCGGCCTCGACATCGACCGCCTCGCCGACCGGCTGGCCGGGGAGGGGACGCCCTGGGGGCCCTGGTATCCCCCCGAGACGGTCTGGGCGCTGGTTTCGGCCCTCCGAGCCTGACTCCCTCCGGCGCGGCGAGGGGGTCGGCTCTTCACCATCCCGGGGATGAGTCGGTCCGAACGGGCTCACCAAGACAGTGAAACTGCGTTTTTCGGCTGGAAAACGCACTCTTTCTGGAAAGAAAGCTCGTTTCTTGCCGTCTTTTCAGGGTCGGGGGTGGGCTCTCCCCATCACCGATTCGGTGGATCGACCCGATCCCTGTGGCCCCGCAGGTAGGGCGATGAATCGCGTTTTATCGGCTGAAATTCGCACTTCTTGCGTTTTTTTTAGTCCAGGGAGGTGATTGGCACGGGCAGTGCTTCTGTCTTTCCCGCAAGCGAAAAGGGCGGCCCGACGGATTCGGGTCGCCGCGGGAAAGGAAGAGGTCCCATGACTGTGGCAATCGACTTCGACGCGGTGCTCTCGCCGCAGTTCGATCGCCGCCCGTTCGGAACGGGAGGCATCGAACGCCTTCCGGCCGATTCCCGGGACCGCCTCGCCCCGACCGCGGACGATCCGATCTGCGTCGTGGCCTCCGCCGACACCTCTCTCCACCGGCGGCTGACGGCGGCCGCCGAACTGACCGGTTGGGCGGTGGAACCGCTGTCCACGGGATCACCCGTGACGCCCCTCGGGGACTGCCGGTTGCTCGTTGTCGATCTGGCCAACCCGCCCGAGTGCGGCCGGAAGGCCCTCGAGCGCCTCGTCGCCGCCCACGTCGCCGTCCCGGGTTCGCTCCTCTTCGTCTTTGGCGCAGCCGGGTCGGGTGAGGATCAGGTGTGGGCCGACTCGATGGGAGCGTCGGTCTGCGTGACCGGCGTCGCGTCGGGGGATGACTTGGTGGCATGGTTCACCGACGCATGCCGCGTCGTGCAACGGCGTTCCGTTCGGCGGAGCGTGCTCGCAGGGAACCCGGCCTCCCCTGATTCTTCGCCGCCGCTGGGATCGGTTCCCTTCGGAGGCTGCGATCGCGCCGAACCCTCTCGTTGGGCCGGTTCGTTCGCCGCTCCTTCTCCACATTCCGTACGGATCGCTACCGGTCCGAGCCGCACTCGTCTGGCAGAGGGCAGCCCTCCATCCCGGGGTCGTGCCTCGATCCCGGCGGAGGGCTCCTCGGCACGGAGTGCCTCGGGTCGGAGGGAGATCGCTGCAGCCAAGGGTCGTGTTCCGAGCCCGGAGGAGATCCCTGCAGCCAGGGGTCGTGTTCCGAGCCCGGAGGAGATCCCTGCAGCCAGGGGTCGTGTTCCGAGC
>CAZMOU010000006.1:26419-42321 GCA_964567835.1 uncultured Chitinophaga sp.
GAGATCCCTGCAGCCAGGGGTCGTGTTCCGAGCCCGGAGGAGATCCCTGCAGCCAAGGGTCGTGTTCCGAGCCCGGAGGAGATCCCTGCAGCCAGGGGTCGTGTTCCGAGCTTGGAGGAGATCCCTGCAGATCCGAGTGGCTCCTCGAACCCGCAGCCTCGTTCCGGCCCTGGCCGGAGGGGCGGAGCAGCGGCGTCGAAGCCGTCGCGACGGCTGCCTCCCGCGGGTCAGGCGACTGATTCCGGAGCGGCACCCGGACGTACTCCGCCACATCCATCGCTCGAACAGGTTCCCGATCTCCCTGGGCCCTTCGGGCATCCAGAGGAGTGATTCCGAACACGCGTGTCCGTCCTGCGGTCACGCGAGAGTCTGAAAGTCGTTCCGGTTCCCAGAACAGCATCCGAGACGCAAGGAGACAGCCATGAACGTCAATCCGCCGACCGCGACCGCCTCGAGTCCGATGAACTTCGGCGTGACCTCCAGGGACGCCGCTTTGTGTGCGTTGCCGGTCCTCGCCCTCTTCTGCTCGATCCTGACCCTGCTGTGAACGTGACCGAGTCCGAGTCCCTTCCCGATCCAACCCGTTCAGCCATCCGCTTCCGGTCCCTCGTCGGGACCACCGTCCGAAAGGAAACGACCGTGGACATCCGCCCCGTCAGCCGCGTGCTCGATGCCATCGACTTCGGTTCGCACTCCAGCCTTCCCGCTCGCTCGGGATGGATGAACTGCGTCGCCGATCTCCGCACCATCGTCACGGCGATCAGCCTGCTGGGATTCGCGGTGGCTTCGCCCTCCTCGGCCGACTCCTTCACGGCAGGGGGGCAACCCCGTGGCAGTGCGGTGAGTGCCTGGACGGGATTGGGGCGCGTGACCGACGGCTTCAAGCAGGAGGCGATGGTGGAGAACTCCACCGTGACCGCCGACACGTGGCTCGCCGCGGATCGTGCCGCCGATTGGTACGCCGAAGGGGGCAGCGGTCGCGGCACCGGGCCGGAGACGCTCTCCGCGACCGAGATCGTCGCGTCGGACGAGGCACCGTCGAACTGGCCGATCGCCACCGTCGCCGCGGCGCCCGAGACTCCCGATCTGCTCGCCGACGCGTGGACCGACGAGGCTCCGCGGGTGTTCGGCGACTACGTGAACACCTACTCCACCTACGGGGTCTGGGAGACCATCGATCCGGCCTCGGCACCCGCCACCGTCGGTGACTGGCTCGCCTCGACGCGGCCCGCGACGTCCGGACTGGCCATGGTCGGGGACAATTTCCTCCTCACCGACATCGAGCGATCCGCCGGTCTCCGCAACGCCGTCGTCGCCGTTCCCGAGCCGAGCAACGTCGTCGCGTCGATCGTCGGCTTGGGGACCCTCTTCGGCCTCAACATGCGACGCCGCTCCAAGCGGCGCACCGCCGTGGCTTGATCCTCCGATCGCCAGGCTTTCGCTCCCACCGCTACCATGATGCGAAGCCCGTCTCCGGGAACCCGGGGGCGGGCTTCGTCGTTTTTCTTTCGATGCTCCCGGTGAGGCGACCGCCCGGGGAGCGGTGGAGGCTCCATGGGAGACAGGGCGAGGGAACCGGCGTCCGATCGGTTCGGCATCGCCGTGTCGCTGGCCGCGCTCGCGGCTCCCATGCTGCTCGGGCAGGCGGGCCAGGTGATCGTGCAGTTGACCGACACCTACCTCATCGGGCACCTCGGCGCGGTGCCCCTCGCCGGTGCGGCGCTGGCGGGCAACTTCGTCACCTTCGCCATGTACCTCGCCTTCGGGGCCGTGGGCGCCGTGGCGCCGATGGTCGCGCGGGCGCACGGGGCGGGGGATCGGCTCACCACGACGCGGACCGCGCGTGCCGGGATGGTGCTCGCCCTATTGGCGGGTGCCGCGGTGGCCACCGCGCTGTCCATCGTGGCCCCGGTCCTCTCGAGGCTCGGGCAACCGGTCGACGTGGCCGCGGCGGCGCGCGGCTATCTGCTCCTCATCGCGTGGTCGCTGCCGGGGGCGATCCTGGCCGTCGTCGCCGGGCAGGTGGCCGAGTCGATGGATCGGCCCTGGCCGGTGTTCGGATTCATGGCGGCCGCGGTGGTGCTCAACGGGTTCCTCGCCTGGTGCCTCGTCTTCGGACATGCCGGATGCCCCGCGCTCGGTCTGGTCGGAGCGGGCGTGGCCACGTTCGTCGCTCGCTGGATCCATGCCGTGGCGCTCGTGGCCTGGGTGTTCGCCGATCCGCGTCTCGGCTCGCCCCGTCCCGGGGAGGTCTCCACCGGAGTCGGTGCGTGCCTGCGCCGACTGCTCGCCGAGGGGTTCCCCGTCGCCGCGCAGGACGCCCTCGAGGGGGGCGCGTTCGCGGCCGGGGCGGTGATGCTCGGCTGGGTCGGCACCGAGGCGCTCGCCGCCAACCAGGTCACCGTCGGCATCGCGTCGCTCGCCTGGATGGTGCCGGTCTCGCTGTCGATGGCGACCGCCGTGCGCGTCGCGCAGGCGGCCGGGGCCGGCGACCTGCACCGGGCCCGACGCACGGGGATCGTCGCCCTCGGCTTCGGGACGGCGGTGATGGCGTGCTGCTCGGTCGTCTATCTGGCGGGCGGACGGTGGCTCGCCGGACTCTTCACCGACGACAGGACGGTCGCCGAGATGGCCGGCACGCTCGTGGCGATCGCCGGGATCTACCAGGTCTCGGACGTGATCCAGTCGGTGAGCCTGGGGGCGCTGCGCGGCATGCTCGACAATCGTGTTCCCATGGTTGCCAACTTCGTCTGCTACTGGCTGTTGAGCCTGCCCACGGTGTGGTGGCTCACCTTCCGCCTCGGTTGGGGCGCCGCCGGCGTGTGGGCGGGGTATCTGCCCTGGATGATCGCCACCGGCCTGTTCTTCCTCGTGCGGTTCCTCCGTCTCACGTCGGCGCGGCACCCGGTGTCCGGGAAGACCGTCGCCGGGCCGGTGGGTCCCGGCGGGTCGTGACCTGGCCCGGGGAGCGGGGGAGGCGGGCCCTTGGCCGCCCCGCGGACGCCCCTGTGACGCCGAATCCGCCGAGGGGGCGCAGGGCGGAGGTATCCTGGACAGAGTTCGGGTCGACGCGTCCCCGCGTCGCCGCCGGCTCCCGCCATGGGCTCCTCACACGCACCATTTCCCGATCCCCGACGCGATCCCCCGTCCACCACGACGGGCGGCATGGCCCCACCGCGCGGCGACGACGACGGGACGGTGATCTCGGCCGGCCGCGCGGCTCCCCCGGTCCTGGCCACGACGATGGAGGAGATCGGGCGGGCGCTCGAGGGCCACGCGCTCGGGCCCTACCGTCTCGACCGTTTCGTCGGCGGAGGGGGCATGGGTGCGGTGTTCCGCGCCGTCGACACGACGCTCGACCGGATCGTCGCCGTCAAGGTCCTGTCCCGGGAGCATTCGTCCGACGACGAGATGCTCCGACGCTTCAAGAACGAGGCGCAGCTCGCGGCCCGACTCGATCACGAGAACATCGGTCGCGTCCACGCCGTCGGCGACGACGACGGCTGGCACTACATCGTCTTCGAGTTCATCGAAGGGACGAACCTGCGCGACCTGGTGTTCGCGGAGGGACCGCTCGACGTGGCCAGGGCGCTCCGTTTCACCGCCCAGGTCGCCGAGGCGCTCGAGCACGCCGCCGGCCGCGGCGTGGTCCACCGGGACATCAAGCCCTCGAACATCATCGTCACCCCGCTGGGGCGGGCCCGTCTGGTCGACATGGGCCTGGCCCGTCCCACGACGGCCGGCGCGCCCGATCTGACCGCCAGCGGCATGACGCTGGGGACGTTCGACTACATCTCGCCGGAGCAGGCCCGCGATCCCCGGGCCGCCGACGTGCGCAGCGACCTCTACTCCCTCGGCTGCACGCTCCATTTCATGCTCACCGGCCATCCGCCGTTCGCGGAGGGTACGCTCGTGCAGAAACTGCTCCAGCACCAGCAGAGCGAGCCGCCGCCGGTGACCGCGGAGCGCCCGGACGTCCCGGACGGGCTGGAGCGGATCGTGCTGCGGTTGCTCGAGAAGCGTCCCGAGGACCGTTACCGCTTTCCACGCGACCTCATCGCCGACCTGTCCGCCGTGGCGGACGAAGCGGAGATCGACCTCGACGTCGGCCGCCCCGCCATCAACGAGCGGCCGGTCCGCGAACGGGACGCCGCGACCTGGCCATGGCTCGTTCCCGTCGCGCTGCTGTTGGCCATCGTGGCGGGGCTGATCCTCCTCACGGTCGCGCGTCGTGCCAGGATGAAGGGCGGGAGCGGGGCGGCGGGCACGGAAACGGTGTCCGGCGGTGCCGACTCCGACGCGGTGCCGGCGGGGCGGACGTGGCGGATCGTCTCCGTCCCAGAAGCCCCCGACGACGTGCCGACGCTCGTGGAGGCCCTGGCGATCGCCGGGGATGGCGACACGATCGAGTGTGCCTTCTCCGGCGACGAGGACACGCCCCCGGTGGCGGTCGGCGACAGGAGGATCACGATCCGGGCGGCGCCGGGGCACGAGCCCCGTTTCCGCTTCGTGACCGGGGACGGGGAGCGGGCCCGCGACGCGGCGATCACGGTCGCGTCCGGCCGGTTGAAGCTCGACGGCGTGGGTGCCCGTGTCACGGCGTCGTCGTCCGGCACGGTCGCCCTGTTCGCGGTCGCGCCGGGGGCGACCCTCGAACTCGTCAAGGTGGCCCTCGAGACCCGTTCCTCGCGCCGCGAGGGGGCCCTTCCCCAGGGGGACACCGTCTTCGTCCATTGCGGACCCGACTCGGCGGGGGGCGGCACGACGCGGCTGCGCTTCACCGACCTCGAGGCGGTCGGCGAGGGGACCTTCCTGGTCGCCGATCCGGGGATCGCGGTCGATCTTCGCTGGGAACGCGGCGCGTGCCTCACCGAGGGGAGGTTCCTCCGGCTCGACGGCGTCCCGCGGGGAACGACCGTGGCACCGGTGAACCTCGATCTCGAGGACGCCACGTTCGTCTGCGGGGAGGGCTTCGCCACGCTGCTGGACTCGACCGTGGGGCCCGGCATCCCCACGCTGGCGGTCAACGCCCTGTCCTGCCGCTTCCTCGTCGAGCCCGGGAGGGTGTTCGTGGAACAGGCCGGTATCGGCACCCCGGAGGCCTACCGGAGTGCCGTGACCTGGGTCGATCGGGGGAGCGTCTACGAAGGACGTGGCACGTTCCGGCGCATCGACGGCGCGGCGGAGCGCGAGGAATTGCCGTTTCCGGCCGCGGACGGCCGTCCCGCCGCCGAGGGGCCCCGCTTGTCACCCCCCTCGACGAAGGATGCGGCGGCTGCGATTCCAGTGCGCTCCGGTGGTCAGGACCCCGTCCGAAACCTTGACAGCGGCGGCATGCTGCGAGTCTAAATGAAGCCGGAAGGCCTCGTTCCCCGGGGTTTTCCGCCCGGTCCCTGAACCGGCCGTGGTGCCGGATCGCATTCCCACGCGTGGGCGGCGGCTGACGGCTGCCCGGGGCGTGGGATGAACGGACGGGAGTCTCGGCTTCCGGCCGGTGCGTGTGCGGATGGCCCTTTTCGACCCAGGAGAGCAACGATGAAGCGGGGCAGTGGTGTGCTGGCGGTGGCGGCGATGGCGATCCTGGCGGCCGCATGTGCCCGCCCGGCGTTCGCCATCAAGCAGTTCCAGGACGAGTTCAAGGCCGTCTACGTCAAGCCGGACAGCAGCGATCCCGCGGAGAAGGCCCTCGCCGCCGCCGTCGACGGTGCCAAGTGCAACGTCTGCCACAAGGGGAAGGAAAAGAAGGACCGTAATGCCTACGGCGAAGCGCTCGCGGCCCTTCTCGACAAGAAGGAGGACGCCAAGAACATGGAAAAGATCCGCAAGGCCCTCGAGACGGTCGCCGCCCAGCCGAGTGCCCCGGGCGGGCCGACGTTCGGCGACCTGATCAAGCAGGGCAAGTTGCCCGGTGGCACGCCGGAGTGAGTCGGGCGGATCTTTCGTCGTCCCACAGCCGGAGACGTCCGTGATCAGGGCGTCTCCGGTTTTTTTGTCCCTCGTTCCTTCGTCGCGACTCCCGACACACCGACAGGGGTGATCCCCATGCCGAAGACCGTTTCCTCCACCGGCTCCCCCCGGCAGCGTCGCGCGTGCACCCACCCGTGGCGGCGGAGCCTCGTCGCCGGCGCGGCCTGCGTCCTCCTGCTCGGAATGGCGGCGCCGGCGGAAGCGCAGCGTTTCGGGCGGCGCTTCCGCACCACGCCCCCCCCCCGGCCGGCCGCGCCGGCCCCGGCGGGGACCGCTCCGCGGCCGACCGTCCCCGGCCAGGGGCCGCGGCCCGAGACGCCGCGTCCGGCGAAGGCGGATGCCAGACAGGCTCCGCAGACCACCGGCACCGCGTCACCGCGGACCGCTCCGCCGAGCCCTGCCGATGCCGAGCCGGCGCCCGCCCCGTCGATCGCCGCCGCGGACGTCGCCTGGGACGGCGTGAGACCCTTCGACGACGCCTGGCGACGTCTCCATCCGGACGCGTGGCGGCCCGAGGCGACCGAATCGGGCGCCATCGTGCTGGCGGCGGGCGAGACGGCGGAGGACACGGAGGCCAGCGGGACCGACACGGCCTCCGCCGGCGCGGCGACGTCGGTCCTCGAGCCATCGGACGAACTTCCAGACCTGCTCGTCTTCCCCGTCGAGCCGGTGCCGGTGCCTCCCCCGTCCCGTCCCGCCGCGGACGGCACCGTGAGCGTGTTGTCACGGGAGGGCAAGGGGGGGGAAGCCCCGGCGCCGGCCGGTGACCCGGGGGCCGCTCCAGGGCAGGATGGGCTCCTCGCGGCGACGCTCGACGTGGGCGAGGCGCCGTGGCTGCCCCTGGGCGCCTTCGCGGCGCTGCCGGAGGGGGGCGACGCCTCCATGACCCCCCACGTGTTCCTCGAATTGGCGCTCCACCGCGACGGCACGGTGCGTGGCAACTACTTCGACGCCCTGTCGGACGTGGTGCACCCGGTGGCCGGTCGGCTCGACCGCGACACCGGCAGCATCCGCTGGCGCGTAGGCTCCGGACCCGAGTTCCGGACCGATGCCGACGGCCTGGTGGCGGGGAGGGCCCGCGCCACGGTCGTGAAGGGAAGGACCGAGCGGCACTGGACGCTCATCGGTCTCGACTGACCTGAGGGCGTCACGACGCGCCGGCGAGGCAGGCGAGGAGGTCGGGGACGACCCCACCCGGCAGCCGGCGGATCGCCGCGGCGGTGTCGGCGGGGGCGAAGATCCGCACCCGCTTCACCAGATCGTCGAACTGCTCCCGAGCAAGGCTCCGCACCACGGGCGACAACTCCCCGAGCGTCCGCCACGAGGCCTCCGCCGCTCCCGTCTCCCGGGCCCCCTGCCGCACATCCAGGCGGAACTCCACCTCCCGCTCCGCCGGCGGGGCGTCGATGAGCAGGGTGTCGGCATCGACCGCGACACCCAGCCGGACGGCGAGGCGGGTCGCGAGCCGCCGCGAGATGTCCACCGTCTCGCCGTAGGGTCTGCCAGCCAGGGCGCCGTGGATCTCCGGATGGCCGACGGCGTCGAAGGTGCCGACCCGCTTGAGGAGCACGCGCTCGGTGCCGAACAGTCCCTCCGCCAGCGTCTGCGCACGGGTTCCCGAGGCGGCGTCGAGGAGCCATGCGGCGAAGCGACCGTCGTCCATGCCCACCATCACCCGAGGGTCGACCCGCGCGGAAACGAGCCACACGGCGCGCTGGAGCATGGCGGTCGCCGCCCGCACCGCATGGTGCCAGTAGACCTCGCTGAACATCACGTAGCGGGCGAAGACCATCAATTCGGCCGCCGTACGTCCCTTGTCGGTAATCGCCAGCCGCGTGCCGGTGGGGTCGATGCACAGCGAGGCGAGGAGGCGTTCCTGGTCGAAATGCCGGCCGTAGGGCACGCCCGCGTGGAGGCTGTCGCGGGCGAGGTAGTCCATCTTGTCGACGTCGACGGGGCCGGAGAGCAACGACTGGAGCAGCACGCCGGCGCGATCGGTGGCCGTTCCACCCACGAGCGATGCGACGCGTCCCGGATCGAGGCCCCATTCCCTCCGGAGGACGTCCGACAACGCCCCGGCACCCACGATCCCGGCGATGAGCGACTCGTGACGGGCGAGTTCGGGGAGTCCCAGGTCCTCCAGGGGATGGCAATAGGGCCAGTGGCCGAGGTCGTGGAGCAGCGCGGCCACGACGAAGGCCGCCGCGTCGTCCTCGCCGATGGCGGCGGTGAACCGCGCGTCGCGCCGCAGCCGCGCGAGGAACTCGAGCGCCAGACGGTAGACGCCGAGGGAGTGCTCGAAGCGGCTGTGGGTCGCGCCCGGATAGACCAGCGCCACGAGCCCGAGCTGCGAGATCCGGGCGAGGCGGCGGAATGCCGCGGTGTCGATCAGGGAACGGACGCGTCCGGTGACCGGGACGGTGACGTCGGGGGGGATGCGGATCCCGTCCGAGGACCGTTCCAGCGCGACGAGTTCCGGGAGCGAGTCGTAGGGCATCGCGGACGCGCCGGACAGATCGGTCAGAGGTACGGGACACCCGCCAGCCACCGCAGGCCGGCGGAGAGCAGCAGGAAGAGCGAGAAGTGCGCCACGGCCGCGCCAGGTTCCAGATCGAAGCAGGCGAAGGCGGCGAAGGCACCGATCCCCACGAACACGGGAGCGTAGAACAGCCACTCCCACATGTCGATCTGGGCGGGCAGGAAGCCGCGCGCCACCCAGAGCGCGACGTACACCGCGGCGCAGACGAGGCAGCGGAGCGCGAGCGATCGGCCCGCATGGGGCTCGAGTTCGCGGTCACGGATGGCGGCGTACCCCAGCCAGGCGCAGGCGAAAGCGAGGGGGACGGCCCCGCCGAGGAGGACCGGGGGGGGCGGCTGGCCGCCGAACTGGAAGCGGGCGAGGACCGCCGCCGCGACCGCCAGCACCGCCCCCACGCCGACGAGCGTCCACTGCAGCGCGGTGGCCGGTCTGTCGATCCGCTGGAGCGGTGCCGAGGGTGCCCTGCCCGAGGCGGTCGAACTGGCGCTCGGAGCCTCCGGTTCGTGGACCACGACCCCCTTCACGGGGGCTTCGGGAATCTTGATCGGAGCCTTGCACTTGGGGCACGGGCCGGTCCGCCCGGCGAACTGGTCGCTGACGGAGAAGGTCGACTTGCAACTGCCGCAGAGAACCTGGATCGCCATGCTCGCCCCCGGAACGGATCGGCCGGTGCCCCGCCCGGCGGCCGCCCGGCGGTGGCGGCTTGGGGGCAGTGTCAGAGGCGGTCGCTCCGCCGTCAAGACGCGGCGGAATGGTAGACTGCCGAGGGGGTGCTCGGGCGTGGTCCGGACGAGGAGGGTTCGTGAGGATGGCCGATCCCAAGGTTCCCGACGCGGCCGCGGCGGAGCGTCCGAGCGGCCAGGTCGTCGATCGCCAGGGCACGGCGACGATCGTCTTCCAGTGCCCCAATGGGCACCGCATCAGCGTTCCCGCGCGCCTGGCCGGCAAGCGCGGCGCCTGCTCGAAGTGCGGGACCGCGGTGGTGATTCCACCGGCGACGGCTCCCGCCGTCGTTCCCGCGATGCCGAGTGTGTCCCCGACGGCCGAATCGCTCGTCGCCGGTGACGATCCGGTGGCCGGCGACGAAGGCACGATCACGCTGCAATCACCCCCGCCGTGGATTCCCCCCACCGCGCCGCGAGCGGTCCCCGACGTCCATCCGGCCGCCTCCGCCGCGTCACCACGCGTGCCCGGTACCGGGCCGGCCGCCGACGAGCCCAGGTCGCCCGCACACCCCGCGGCCGGTCTCGCGGGCATGCTGCCGGTGGTGAGCGGTGCGGAGAATGCCACGGCTCTCCTCGTGGCCCGGCTGTGGGCCGAGCGTGATCATGGCGGGGTCGTCGAGCTCCACCTCGTGGGCGGGAGCGTGATCCTGCCGGAATGGTACGAGCCACGCTGGTCACTCGGCACCCACGGATTGTTCGCCAGTCAGGCCGCCGACGGATCGGTGACGCTGACGGCCGTCTCCTGGGAATCGGTCCAGAAGGTGGTGGTGCGGCAGGTGGAGGGGTTGCCGGACGGAATGTTCGAGTGACGGACCGCTGCCGCGTGGGTCAGTCGTTCTCGTCGAGATCCCCTTCGGTGATCATCGCGAAGCCCCGCTTCCCCAACGTCTCCAGACCCATCTCGGTGTTGTCCACCATCAGGGCCACGGCCGGCCTGCCGCGGGGCCGGACCAGGATCGGGTAGGCCTGGATGATGTTCACCTCGGCCTGAAGCAGCGCGGTGCAGACCTGGAGGAGCGGCTGCGGATGGTCGGGCAGCTCCACGCCGATCAGGTCGCTCTCGATGATCGCCAGCCCGGCACGCTCGAGGATCTCCCGGCCCTGCTCCGGGTGGCTGACGAGGAACCGGACGAACGCACATTCGCCGGAGTCATTGATCGACAGGGCCACGATCCGCACACGCGACCCGTCGAAACGACGGACGACCTCGAGCAGCTGTCCGACACGGTTCTCGAGGAACACCGTGAACTGCCTGAGAGTGGGCCAGTTCCGGCCCCGCGCCGTCGACCATCCGACCGCCGCGGAACCACCCGAGTCACCGATGCTCACGGCTGCGGACTCCAGAGGTGATCGGTCCGGCCCACGCCTCCGGCAGGGGGTTCGGGGCGCGGGAGCGGGGCTTTGCCAACCCGGACCGGGAAAGAATAGAGTCTGGCACGATCGACGGTCAACGAACCCCGTGCCCCGAGCCCCAGATGGCCACTCCCGACCGGCCCGCACCGTTCCAGGCGCCGCCGCTCCACGAGACGACCCTCCGCGTGCGCTATCAGGAGACCGACGGGCAGCGTCGCCTCCACCACGCCAACTACCTGACCTACTTCGAGGTGGGACGCACCGAGATGCTCCGTGCGGGCGGGATCACCTATCGTGAGTTCGAGGATGCCGGGCTGTTCCTGGTCGTCTCGGAGGCCCACTGCACCTACCGTGCTCCGGCGGATTACGACGACATCCTCACGGTCCGAACCCGACTGGAGCGGAGTGGAGGGGCGAGCCTCCGCCACGCCTACGAGATCATCCGTGAAGGCAAGATCCTGGCGGACGGCTGGACGGTCGTGGTGTGCGTCGACGGCGAGGGACGGGTGCGCCGACTGCCCGATTGGCTGCGGGGATGAGGTCCCCCTTCAGCCCGGCGCCGGGCCCGGGTCGGCGAGCGGTTCGAGGACGAACCGCTGCTCTCCGCACTGGAACTGCGCCGTCGCACGCAGACGGACCGGCGAAACGACCCGGACCCACAGTCCGTTGAGGCCGTGGTTGACGATCCGCAGGGTGCCGCGTCGCTCGAAGATCTCCGCGTGGACCGGACTGACGTGCCGGTCGTCGATGCCGACGAAGGCCACGCCCTCCGGCAGCGCGGCCGCGGACGCGGCGTTGGAGCGACCGACGAGGAAGGGCGCCGCCGGGACCGGGATCGAGACCGCCTCCCCCGGCCCCCGCGCGTGGATCGCCTCGCCGTCGAACGCGAGCGTCGTCGACCCGATGCGGAAGGCCTGCCCGGGGCGGAAACGGGCCGTGGTGGCCCGCACCCACGTCCCGTCCCGGCTGCCCAGATCGGTGAGGAGCCACCCGCCCCCCGGGAGACGGTCGAGCCGCGCGTGGGCCTCCTCGAGGAACGGGTCGTGGGGGATGCGCACGCCGCCGGTGGTCTTTCCCACGATGAGCACGTCGTCGCGGAGGCGGACCGTCTCGCCACTGTCCCGGCCGTCATCGACGACATGGAGCAGCGTCAGTGCCGGCCTCCGCGTCGGCGCCCAGGGTGGTGCCTCGTCGTAGGGAGGGGGCGCCGGTGGGGGCGGTTCGGCACGAAGGTCGTCGGCGGCGGCCTCCGTCGAACCGCGCAGCAATCGGGCCCAACCGTCGAAGCTGTCGAAGAGGGGGCTGTCGAACACCGTCAGCCCCCCACCCCCCGCCGCCGGCCCTGCGGCCGGTGGCCGCGTCGCATCGGCACGTCCGTGGGACGGCCCTTCCATCGACGTCGGGGTATCCATGGTGGCCTCGGCGTTCACGACCGGGTCGGTTCGGCGCCCATGCATCCCAATGTAAGCCACCGCCGCCCCGTGCCAAGCACCGGGTCGGCGGGTCCACCCGCCGCCGCGCTGGCCGGCGGGTGGGCGGACGGGCTGCCGTGGGGCACAATCGTCGCCGGACGTCCGCCGACGTACGGGCCGGCCGGAGCGAGGAATCTTCCCGGAGAGACACCGATGAGCGATGCCGTCGACCCGATCGCACAGCGAGCCCTGGCGATCAACATCGACCGACAGATCTACGGCACGTTCGCCGAGATCGGCGCCGGTCAGGAGGTGGCGAGGTGGTTCTTCTCGGTGGGGGGGGCCGCCGGGACGGTCGCCAAGTCGATGTCGGCCTACGACATGCAGGTCAGCGACGCGATCTACGGCAAGGCGTCGCGATACGTGTCGCGCGAGCGATTGGAGAAGATGCTCGACCACGAGTACACGCTCCTCCAGGAGCGGCTCGCGGAGTCCCGCGGCGCGAGCACCCGCTTCTTCGCCTTCGCCGACACCGCCGCCGCCAAGGCCCACGCCGGGGGGAGCGATTGGCACGCCTGGATGGGGATGCGGTTCCAGGATCGCCCCGGCGGGGAGCCCAACGACGTCATCGTGCACGTCCGCCTGCTCGATCCGAGCAACGCCCGCCAGCAGGACGCCATCGGCAGGCTGGGGGTCAATCTCATCCATGCCTGTGTCCACCACTGGCGCGATCCACGGAGGATCGTCGAGTCGCTCCTCGACGACGTCGGTCGGGAACGGCTGGAGATCGACTGGGTGGGGGTGAGCGGGCCGGCCTTCAAGGGGGTCGACAACCGCCTCCTCGCGCTCCATCTGGTGCGCATCGGGTTCACGCATGCGGTGCTGTTCGGCGTCGACGGTCAGCCGCAGCTGGCATCGGAGCTGATCCGCCGGCAGCGGGTCCTCGTCGAGCGCGGCAGTTTCGCCCCGGTCACCAGCCTCAACCTCGAGATGCTCGCCCGGGCCGCCGAACTGTTCTCGGCCGACGCGCCCGGCGCCGACCCGTCCCGGCCGATCGTGGAGATCATGGAGATCACCACGAACAACCTCCGCGACGCCGGTCAGGCGGACGATGCCGACTTCCTCGCCCGCGTCGACCTGCTCGCCGCGGTGCGGAAGCTGGTGCTGGTGAGCGATCTCGGGCCTTTCCACCGCCTCGCCGACTATCTCGCCAAGCGGGCGGTGGAACGCACCGGGATCGTGCTCGGCGTGCCCCTCCTCCGGGAGCTGTTCAACGAGTCCCACTACCGCGATCTCGGCGGGGGGATCCTCGAGGCCTTCGGTCGGCTCTTCAACCACGCCGTCCGGCTCTACGTCTATCCCACGCGCGACCCGATCGACGGCCGGAAGATCACGGCCGACAACCTCAAGGTGGCGCCGCACCTCGCCCACCTCCTCCAGCACCTCCTCGGCAACGGGCTGGTGCGGTCGATTCCCTGCGAGGATTCCCAGCTGCGGACCTACTCGAGCGAGGAGGTCCGGTCGCGGATCTGCTCGGGGGACGAGTCGTGGAAGGATCTCGTCGATCCGGCGGTGGCGCGGGTCATCGAGCGCACCGGCTACTTCGGCGCCCGTTGCGACCTTCCCTCACCGGGCGGGCGGTGACGGCGGTTCGAAGCCCACGGGTTGCGTCCAGGCCTGGCGCTTCTGCCCCTCCCAGGTCGGGTCGTCGGGGGCCCGGCTCGAGATGACCACGGCCCGCACGTAGAGTTCCTCGCCGCCGAACGCGTACTCGGCGACGGTCCCCTCCACCGTGGAGAGCACCTCGCCGATCCGTTCGGAGAAGCGGCGGCGCTCCCGGCCGAGCGCCTTGCGGCGCTCGGCCGGGAGCGCGTCGAGGTCGATGGGACTGCCCGCCGCGTCGACGCCCCGGAGCGTGCCGATGAAGCGCGTGGTGAAGGTGGCGTCGCCGTCGGGTTCGATCTCCACGCGCAGGCGTCGGGTCCCGGGGTCGAACCGGACATCGCGGAGCGTCACGCCGGTGGAGGCGTAGGCATCGCCGGCCCGGAGCGCGCGGACGAGATGCTCCGGCGTCAGGTGCGTGGCGCGGACCATGGTCCAGCCCCGGCCGGGCCGCGCTCCGGAGGGCCTGCCGTGGTAATGGTGGCTGTCGTCGGTGGCGATCCCGTAGAGCGGAGGGGCGCCGAGGGCGACGAGGCGGATCGTGTTGGCGATGTCCCACACGCGCTCGATCGAGGGGTGGTCGTCGTCGCCGAGCTGGTTCACCGCGGGATGACCGTTGTGGACCTCGAAGTGACGCTCGAGGACCGCGTGCGCGAGATCCTCGGCCGTCACCGCCCAGCCGAAGTTGGGATGGTTCAGATGGGCGAGGATCTCGCGCCCCGCCTTCGTCGCCTGTTCCTCGACGGCGCGCAGGTTGGCGGAGATCGTCTCGCTCACGCTCCGTCCCCCGGCCGGCGGGAGGGGATCGCGGAGGTTGGTGGCGTTGATGTGCACCGGGACCCCCTCCGCCGAGTCGCTGATCTCCTCGGCGGGGAGGAGGATGAAGCGGCCCCGTTCCTCGACGAGGGCCCGGAACTCGTCGAGCGGCTTGAGGCGGATCTCGGCGTCGGCCCCCGAGCCGCGGCGCTCCACCCAGTCGGAGCCGAAGCGGTCGACGTAGCGCGTCACGACCTCCGCGCCACCCTTCTTCACCAGCGCCGCTTCCTTGTCGAAGCGGCGACCCTGCTGGACGAGGTTGTGGTCGGAGAGGGCGAGGAAGTGGTAGCCGTGCGTCCGGTACCATTCGGCGACCATCTCGGGGAAGTCGTCGCCGTCGCTCCAGAAGGTGTGGGTGTGGAGATTGCCCTTCCACCAGCGCGGCGCCGGGGCGGGGGGCACCGGATCGTCGGCCGCGATCGCCGCCGCCGGCTCCGCGGCACCGGCGCGGCCGGCATCGCGGGGCACGCCGGCGAGGAGGGCGAGGAGGGCGAGGGCCAGGAGCAGGGCCACGGGCGACGCGATCACGCCGGCGGCGAAAGTCTGCGGATGCGACGGCATGGCGGCTTCCGGCAGGGGATTCTCGGAGGGAGCGGTGGTCGATCGGGTGTCGGGCCGGCACGCCGGGGTCAAACGCACGGGGGGACCGCCCCGTGACGGGCGATCCCCCCTCGTTCGAGACGATTCCACGACGAGCGGCGGTAGGTGACCGCCGTCGGCCGGGTGGTCAGCCGCGCCGACCCAGGCGGCGGCGACCCATCCGGAGAAACCCGATCGTGGCGATGCCGATGGCCCCCATGGCGTAGGTCGAAGGCTCCGGCACCACGATCAGCCCGGTGTATCCGAACGTACCGCTGGGATTGGCCCGGTCAGCCACCACCGCGTAGAGCGTGTTCAGTCCCGACTGCACCGGGGCGGACGCGGAGATCCACTTGAGGCTGCCGAGGCCGCCGACCTGTGCCAGCAGGGCGCCGCCGGTGATCGTGGGGTTGAGCGTGTCGGCGGGGGGCGTGAAGACCGACCCGTTCACGAAGAACGTCACGAAATTGTCGGCGGTTGAGGCGAACCAGAAGTCGTAGACGCCGGCCTCGCTCGCGGTGAAGGTCGTGGCGAAGATCGTGGAGTAGGTGTCGCCCGGAGTGCCGCTCTCGATGAGCGCCGTCGCGTCGTTCTGCTGCAGTCCGATCCACCGGCCGCCGTAGGCGCCGGCGTTCGCACCCGGGGCACCGTCGCCGGGGTACCACACCGTGGGAACGTTTTGCTGCGGGTTGCCGCCGGAGAAGATCCAGGCGTCGTACGGCAGGGTCGAGGGGGCGGTCGGACCACTCGCCACCACCTTCCAGGCGGCATCCTGGAGGCCGGCGTTCGTGGTCGTCGCCCCGGTGAAGTTGAAGCCGCTGATCACCGGCACGGCCGACGCGTCCGATC
>CAZMOU010000006.1:42331-58530 GCA_964567835.1 uncultured Chitinophaga sp.
ACCGTCGCCAGAGCGACCCCCAGCAGAAGGTTGCTCACGCACCGCCGGGCACGACGGAACGGCGCGGGTGCGGCTTCGAGGGAGATCGTGATGGGTCGGCGGAAAACCATGGGAACGGCCTTTCTCGGAACGTGGTCGTGGGCTGTCGGATCGGTGGAAGGAAGACGATCGGGAACACCATGTTGGTGTGACGTGCTGCCGACGGGTGGTGGCAGCAGGTTCCGCGCCGGCGCTGCTTGCATGTGTGCAAGGGAGAGGGGCGGGGGGGCAGGAATCGCGGAACCTTCGGAGAAAGAGCAAGATCGCGCGATTTCGAAACCCTTCCCCTGGGTGGTGCGGCGGCGGACGAAGGCCTCACGAGTCGGGGGATGACTCCCGACCGATCTGTGCATTTCGGTGATGAAAGGGTGACAACCTTCGCAGCGATTGCGAATGATGTGCACCCGGGATGCGAAGCGCGCTGCATCCGTTCATGCCGTGATCACCCCGAGATTCCGACGAGGCATTCCATGGAAGGCACGCGGCCGGCTCCCGAACCCGCCTTCGAGGCGAAGGTGTCCGCGCGGCCGGGGGCGGAATGGCCGCGACTCGTCGGTCGCTCCGACGGAGTGCGGCAACTCGAGCAGGCGATCGAACGGGTGGGGGCGTTCGATTGTCCGGTGCTCGTCACCGGCGAGACGGGGTGCGGAAAGGAAGAGGTGGCCCGCGCGATCCACGCCGCCGGTTCGCGCGCCGGCAGGCCGTTCGTCGCGATGAATTGCGGCGGGATCGTGGCGTCGCTCGCGGAGAGCCTCCTCTTCGGCCATGCCCGCGGCGCCTTCACCGGTGCCGACGCCGCCACCGCCGGCGCCTTCCGCGCCGCCGACGGTGGCATCCTGTTCCTCGACGAGATCGGCGAGTTGCCGCTCGATCTGCAGCCGAAACTGCTCCGTGCCCTCCAGCAACGGGAGGTGACGCCGGTGGGCTGCACGCGACCGGTGCCGGTCGACGTGCAGGTGATCGCCGCCACCAACCGGGATCTCGATGCGGAGGTGGCGGCGGGGCGCTTCCGCGAGGACCTCTACTACCGTCTCAACACCATCCATCTCACGGTGCCCCCGCTGCGGGCGCGACGCGAGGACATCCCGGCCTTCGTCGCCCACTTCTCGGCACACTTCGCCGTCCGCTTCGGCCTCGCTCCCTGGCGGCCCGACGCCGCGACGCTCGAGCGTTTCGTGAGGCACTCGTGGCCGGGGAACGTCCGCGAACTGGCCCACACGATCCAGCGGATCTACATCCTCGGCGACGAGTACGAGTCGGTCCTCGAAGCCACCTTCTCCGGCGGCACGGCGCGCGTCCCGCCCCCGCCCCCGGCGCCGTCCGTGGCGATTCCGCCGGCGGCCCCTGCCGCCGCGCCGACCGGCGGCGATCCGGTCCTGCCGCTGCTCGACCTGGATGAGTTGCGCCGGATCGCGGTGCGGCAGGCGATGGCGGCGACCGCCGGCCACCGTGGCAAGGCCGCGCGGCTCCTCGGGGTTTGCCCCAACACGATGACGAAGCTGGTCTCGCAGGCCTGCCCCGACGCTCCGGCCACGCAAGGCCGGCGGCGCGACACGGTGCGCGGCAGGCCGCGGTGAGCGGTCCCGTGGAGCCTCCCGCAGTCTCCCCCGGTGTTCCGCCGGTCGTGCTCCGCGTGCCGGGCAGCGGCGCACGGGCCGCGATCCTCCCCGCCCGCGGGTGCACCTGCGTGAGCGCCGTCCTCGAGGGACCGCTCGGGCCGCGCGACGTGCTCTGGGCGCCGGAGGGATTCGCCGAAGGCGCGGGTCGGCCGAGCGCCGGCGGCATCCCTATCCTCTGTCCCTTCCCCGGCCGGCTGGCGTCGACGACGGTGTCGTTCGGCGGCCGCGACTTCACCCTCGCGGCAGGCGACGGTCAGGGCCGCCCCATCCATGGCCTGGTCCACGACCGGCCGTGGCGCGTGGTGCAGCGATCGGAGGATCGGCTCGTCGCCCGGTTCCGGCTCGCCGTGGACGCTCCCGCCGCGCTCGATACGTGGCCGGCCGACTTCGAGCTGACGGCGGCCTGGACGCTGTCCCGTGCGCGACTCGATCTCGAACTCGACCTCCTCCCCCTCGGCACGATGCCGGCCGCGCTCGGCCTCCACCCCTATCACCCCCTGCCGGTGGTGCCGGGTGCCGATCCGGCCGCCTGCGAACTCGAGTTGCCCGCCACGCTCTGGCAGCCGCAGGAGCGGCTCCTCCCGGTGGGTGAACCGCGGCCCGTGGCGGGGTTCGGCGGATCCACCGGCCCCCGCCTCGCCTTCCCGGGACGCACGCGGCTCGGTGGGACGACGCTCGACGACCCCTTCACCGGCCTGATCGGAGAGGCGTCCGCGGACGGCGGCGTCGTGGCGCGCCTGGTCGATCCCGCCAGCGGCGCCGGCATCGAGGCCCGGTGGGATCCGGTCTTCGCCGCCTGCGTTCTCTTCACCCCGCCGCACCGCCGGGCCGTGTGCATCGAGCCCTGCACGGTGCTCCCGGGGCAGGCCGGCTTCCCGGAGCACGCCGGCTGGAGGGTGCTCGGGGCCGGGGAACACCTCCGCGCACGCTACTCCGTCTCCGCGGTGTGAGGCGTCGTTCCCGACGTCGTCGGAGGATCGTCCGTGGCGTCGCCCGGGGGACGCTCACGCCGGCGGCTTCGGCGGCGGCACCACGGTGCGGACGCCCAGTTCGGCCAACTGCTTGGCGTCGACGGGCGCGGGCGCTCCGGTCATCAGGTCGCTCGCCTTCTGCGTCTTCGGGAAGGCGATCACGTCGCGGATCGAGTCGAGCCGACCGAAGAGCATCACCCACCGGTCGATCCCCAGCGCGATGCCGCCGTGCGGGGGGGCCCCCGAGCGCAGGGCGTCGAGGAGGAAGCCGAACCGTTCCCGGGCCAGTTCCGGCGTGATGCCGAGCAGGGAGAAGACCTTCTCCTGGGTGGCACCGTCGTGGATGCGGATCGTGCCGCCGCCCGCCTCGGAGCCGTTGATCACGAGGTCGTAGGCCTGCGCCCGGCAGCGCGCCGGATCGGACTCGAGGAACTCCCGGTCCGCCGCGCGTGGCGCGGTGAACGGATGGTGCATCGCCGCCCACCCGCCCCCTTCCTCGTCGCGGGCGAACATGGGGAAGTCGACGACCCACGAGAAGTGCATCGCCGCGGGGTCGTAGAGCCCGAGCCGGCTCCCCAGCCGTTTCCGCAGCATGTGCAGCGCCTTGCAGGTGACGTCGAAGGAGTCGGCGACGACGAGCGCCAGGTCGCCCGGTTCAGCGCCCAGGCCGTCGCGGATCGCCGGGCCGGCCGGGCCGAGGTTCTTCGCCACCGGTCCCGACCACTCGCCGTTCGGTTCGGCCTTGAGCCACACCAGGCCCTTGGCCCCTCCCTCCACCGCGATCGCCGTCAGGTCGTCGAGTTCCTTCCGGGAGAAGGTCGCCGCGCCTCCAGGGACGCGGATGCCGCGCACCCGGCCCCCCGCCGCGAGCGCCCCCTGGAAGACCCGAAACTCGCTCCGCGCCGCCGCCTCGCCCAGGTCGACGATCTCGAGGCCGTAGCGGAGGTCGGGCGCGTCGTGACCGAAGCGCTCCATCGCCTCGTCCCAGGTGAGCCTCGGGAGCGGCAGGGGCACGTCGAGGCCGAGGATCTCCCGGGCGGAGCGGGCCACGAGCCCCTCGATCACCCCCATCACGTCGTCGGCGGTGACGAACGACATCTCCACGTCGAGCTGCGTGAACTCGGGCTGGCGGTCGGCCCGCAGGTCCTCGTCACGGAAGCATTTCGCCACCTGCACGTAGCGATCGAAGCCGGCCATCATGAGCAGCTGCTTGTAGAGCTGCGGCGACTGCGGCAGCGCGAAGAACGACCCGTGATCGAGCCGGCTGGGGACGAGGTAGTCGCGGGCGCCCTCCGGCGTGCTCCGGCCGAGCATCGGCGTCTCGACGTCGATGAAGCCGAGCTCGTCGAAGTGGTCGCGCATGATCTTCACGATGCGGTGGCGCAGGAAGAGGTTGTGCTGCATCGCCGGGCGGCGCAGGTCGAGCCAGCGGTTGGCGAGGCGCACCTCCTCGCCGGGCAGCTCCGTGGCCCCCGGTTGGAAGACCGGGGTCTCGGCCTCGTTGAGCACCTCGAGATCGCGGGCGACCACCTCGATCTCGCCGGTGGCGAGCTTCGGGTTGGTCGTTCCCTCGGGGCGGGCGCCGACCTGCCCCCGGACCAGCACCACCCACTCCGGGCGCACCGCGCGGGCGGCGGCGAGCGTGGCGGCGGGGCTCTCCGGCCCGATGACGACCTGTGTCCTGCCCCAGCGGTCGCGGAGATCGAGGAAGATCACCCCCTTGTGGTCGCGGACGCGGTCGATCCACCCGCAGAGGGTGACCGCGCCGCCGAGGTGGGACGTTCGCAACTCGCCGCAGGTGTGACTTCGGAGCACGCCAGGAGCCTTTCTTGTCGGGCAGGGGAACGCAGGGCCGGCCGGTCGCGCGGAGCACCGCGCGGCGACACACCCCCGGCCGACGCCATGGACAGGTTCCGGTGGCACCGGAGGGTGCCCCGCCCGCGGCACCGGGGCCCGGGGCCGCGGGCACTCCGGTCGGCCGTCGGCCGCAAAGCATACGCTATCGTCGCGGCCGGGTGAGAGAGCGGCGGGCCTCAGGACTGGAACGCGCCGAGGAGCAGGACCACCACCGCCAGCACGACCGCGACCGCCGCCACGCCGGCCGCGGCGAGGATCAGGGTCGGACCCAGACCGCCGAGGGCGGCACCGCCGAAGATGCCCGCCAGCGACAGGGCCGCGAAGACGACGGACAGCGCGAGCGCCGTCCAGGAGAGGATCTTGGAGAGCATGGTCAGCTTCCGGGGTTGAACGCCGCCGCCCGCTCCGCCCCGAACTCGAGCCGCAACTGCGGATCGTCCTCCGATTCTGGGGCGAGTTCACGGAACAGCATGCTCGGCTGGATGTCGCGGTTGTGCTGGTACTTGGCGCTCGAGTACTCGGTGATGTCGCCGACGATCTGGTGGAAGAAGATCTGGCAGATCTGGACGCCGGGGTAGATCTTCACCGGCTGCACCGCGAACATCTCGAGGGTCCAGTAGCCGCAGAAGCCCACGTCGCCGAACCCGGCGGTGACGTGGACGAAGAGCCCGAGCCTGCCGATGGAACTGCGCCCCTCGATCATGGGGACGAAGTTGTGCGTCTCGGTGCGCTCGACGGTGCGCCCCAGGTAGAGCTGGTTCGGGGTGAGGACGAGACCCTCCTCGGGGATCGACACCCGCTGCACGCGGTTGCTCTTCCGCATGTCGAGCACCACCTCCTCGTAGACGAGCAGTTCGTCGTGCAGGGAGAGGTTGTAACTGTTCGGGTTGAGCTTCGACTCGTCGAACGGGTCGATGAGGATGTTGCGGCCGAGTTGCTGCCGGATCTCGTGGCCCGAGAGGATCATGGGAGTTTCCCGTGCGGCGTGCGACCGGTCGGCGTCCGGGGCGGAGCGGCGGCGGAGGCGTCCGCCCCGCGCCGACGCCGGGCACCCCCGGAAGGCCGCCGCGATTGTACGGTGCGGCGTCCGGCCTTCCCATGGGCGGCCCCCGATTCGGCAAGCGCCGGGAGGCCCTTCCTCGGGCACAGGTCGGCCAGCCCGCATCCCGTGCACCGCGGACGGCGGGCCAGGCAGACGGCGCGGCCGTGGTCGATGAGTCGGTGGCTGAAGGCGATCCAGTGATCCCGGGGGATCTGCCGGACGAGGTCCTTCTCGACCCCCACCGCCTCGCCCCGCCGCGAAAGGCCGAGGCGCCGGGAGATGCGGCCGACATGGGTATCGACCACCACCCCCTCCGCCCGGCCGAAGGCGACGCCCAGGACCACGTTGGCGGTCTTCCTGCCGACGCCGGGGAGACGGACCAGGGCGTCGAGCGCCTCGGGGACCTCCCCTCCGTGACGGTCGACCAGCGCCCGGGCGCAGCCGAGGATGTTCCGGGCCTTGGCGCGGAAGAATCCGGTGCTCCTGATCACCGCCTCGAGTTCCTCCGGCCGCGCCGCCGCCAACTGCCGTGCCCCGGGCCAGCGGCGGAACAACGCCGGCGTCACCATGTTCACGCGGCGGTCGGTGCACTGGGCGGAGAGGATCGTGGCGACGAGCAGTTCGAACGGGGAACGGAAGTCGAGCGAGCAGGCCGACCCGGGGTAGAGGGTGGCGAGGCGGTCGGCGAGTGCGGCGCCACGGTCGCTCCCCGCTCCGGCAGGCGGACGTCGCCGGCCCACGGACGGCCCGCGGCTGCTACGATTCCCCGGTCGGCCCATCCGTCGTTCTCCGGAAGAAGCTGCCATGGACGATCGGCCCCTCTACGACCCGCTCTACCTCCAGGGCATCGAGCATTTCAACGCCTGCGACTACTTCGAGAGCCACGAGTCGTGGGAGGAACTCTGGACGGAGTACCGCGGGGAGGCGAGGAAGTTCTACCAGGGGCTCATCCAGGCGGCGGTGGCCCTCTATCATTTCGGCAACGGGAATCTCCGCGGGGCCCGCAAGCTCCACGGCAGCGTCCACGGGTATCTCGATCCCTACCTCCCCCGCTACCTGGGGCTCGATCTCGAGCGCTTCCTGCGCGAGTTCGACGCCAGCCTGGCGGGCGTGGTCGCGGGAGACCCGGCACCCTCGCTCGATCCGGAACTGCTTCCCGAGATCCATCTCGACCCGCCCCCGCCCTGACCGTCCGGCAGCCTGCGACCGCCCCCCGGGGATCCCATGGCAGACGAACCGCTGGCCTTCGAATCGGAGCAGTTCGGGGGCGCGGCACGCGTCTTCCCGCTGCCGGGGATGGTGATGTTCCCGCACGTGATGCAGGCGCTGCACATCTTCGAGCCGCGTTACCGGGCCCTGCTCGCCGAAGCGCTCGACACCGACCGTCTGATCACCATGGCGACCTACGCCACGTCTCCCGCGGGCGACGCGGTCCGCCCGCCGCTCGAACCGCTGGCCTGCCTGTGCCGCATCGCCACGCACCAGCGCGCCGCCGACGGCACCTCCAACGTGCTCCTCCTCGGCGTCCGCCGGGTGCGCCTCGGTGCGGAGGTGGAGTCGGATCGTCCCTTCCGGGTCTTCGAGGCGGAGATCCTCGAGGACCGGGAGCCCGACGTGCCCGAAGCCGCCCGCGCGGCCCTCCAGGTGGATCTCCTCGAAGCCTTCCGCCGCACGCTGCCCAAGATCCCCCAGGCGCAGGAACAACTCGATCAACTCCTGGCCGCCGACGTGTCGCTCGGCATGCTCACCGACATCGTCGCCTACTCCCTCGACCTCGACGTCCGCTGGAAGATCAGGCTCCTCGCCGAGAGCGACGTCGCCCGCCGCACCAGGCTGCTGGTCGAGGCGTTGTCGGCCCGCCCGACACGCGGGGGAAGGCCGTTTCCCCCCCCTTTCAGTCTCAACTGACCGGCGGCGCCGCCGTCCGCGCGGTACACTCGCGGCATGAACGTTCCCCCCGCAGACAACCGCTCGTGTGGGTCCGAAGACCCGGGGGCCGCGGCGACGGGCGGGGCGGGGAACGCGCGGCGGACCGTCGACGGCCCCAGGATCGAACGTGCCGTCCGCGAAATCCTCCTCGCGGTCGGGGAGGATCCGCAGCGCGAGGGTCTCCAGCAGACCCCCGCCCGCGTGGCCCGGATGTACGCCGAACTCTTCTCCGGGCTCCACGAGGACCCGCGTGTCCACCTGCGGAAGGCGTTCACGGAGAAGTACGACGAGGTCGTGCTCGTCCGCGACATCGCCTTCCACAGCGTCTGCGAGCACCACCTGCTCCCGTTCATGGGGCGGGCCCACGTCGCCTACATCCCCGACGGCCGCGTGCTCGGATTGAGCAAGATGGGTCGGATCGTGGAGGTCGTGTCGCGCCGGCCGCAGGTCCAGGAGCGGCTCACCGAGACGATCGCCGATCTGCTCGTCGAGGAGCTGGGGGCCAAGGGGGTGGCGGTGGTGGTCGAGGCGGTCCACACCTGCATGACGATCCGCGGCATCCGCAAGCCGGGCAGCGAGTGCGTCACGTCGGCGATGAAGGGGCTCTTCCGCTCCAACGTCTCCAGCCGGGCGGAGGTGCTGTCGTTGATCCACGGACGCCGCTCCTCCTGACGCCGCCGGCCCCGCCATGTCGATGCTCGTCGATTTCCTCTGTCGTTTCGGCTTCGGCCTCGCGCTCGGCCTGGTGTGCACCCCGGGTGGCCTCGTCCCCGCCGGTTTCTACCGCGTCAACATCCTCGTGGTGATGGGGCTGGCGACGTTCGCGGCGCTCGTCGCCGGGAGTGCCGTGCCCTCGGCCGCCGTGTGGATGCTCGCGGCGGGGGCGGCGGTCGTGGCGTGGATCGGAAGCGTCGCCTGGTTCGCCGAGCGCCGCGGGGCGGGGATGGCGGCGTGTCTGGGCACGGGGCTCGCGCTCGGTGCCGCCACCGCCGCCCTGGCGTCGTTCGTGCCCGGCGGGGGCGGCGGCACGCTGCCGGCACTCCGCCACCTCCTCTCGGGCGCCGTGGTCGGGCTCGCGGTCCATGCCATGCTCCTGGGCCACTGGTACCTGAACGCGCCGGGGATGAGCGTCGACGCCCTGCGGCGGTCGATCGATGCCGCGCTGCTCGTGTGGGGCTTGCAGTGCGGCGCGACGGGGCTCTCCTGGCTGGCCGGCGGCCCGACCGTCGGCACCGGTTCCCATACCGCCTTCGCGCTGGGGGCGCTGCGCTGGCTGGCCGGTCTGGCCGGTCTCCCCGTCCTCCTGTGGATGGCCCGCGAGACGCTCGCCATCCCCAACACCCAGGCCGCCACCGGTATCCTCTACGTGGCCTGCCTCGCGGCGATCGTCGGCGAGTTGGCGGGCCAACTGCTCGCCGCGTCCGGCTGACGGCACGCGTCGGTGCCCTCCCCTCCGCGAGTCCGCCATGCAGATCGGCTACGCCTGTCCCGCCTGTTCAGCCCCGGTGCGCCTCGACGCCGTCGAGACCCTCCCGGTGCTCGCCTGCGGCGCCTGCGGTGCCGCGCTCGAGGTGCCGGCCGACGCCTTCGAGGACCGGGGCGCCGGCGAGCCGCGCCGGCTCGCACGCTGCCTGGTCTGCCCGAGTTCCGACCTTTTCGCGCGCAAGGACTTCCCCCAGCGCCTCGGCGTGGGGATCGTCGTGGCGGGATTGCTCGCCAGCTGCGTCACGTGGGGGATGCGGGAGATGGTGGCGACGTTCGCCATCCTCTTCGGCACGGCGCTTGTCGACCTCGTGCTGTACCTCGTGTTCCCGGAATGCGTCGCCTGTTACCGTTGCGGTGCCCGCTACCGTGGAGCGGGTGCCGACGGGTACGGCCGCTTCGACCTCGAGACCCACGAGCGGCACCGCCAGCAGGCGGCGCGGCTGCGTGAACTGGCCGGCCGCCGCGACCCGGTCTCCTGACGTCGGCACGGCCCCACACCCGACCGGACCGCACACGATGGACCAGGAACGTCAGCGGATCGCCGAGGACCTGCGGGGGATCGTGGGGGGCGAGGTGTGCTGCGACGCCCCGTCGCTCGCGCTCTACGCCACCGACGCCAGCCTGTTCGAGGTGTGGCCGGCGGCGGTCGTGCGGCCGCGGAGCGTCGACGACGTCGCCGCCACCGTCCGCTGGGCCGCCTCGCGCGGCGTGGCGGTGCACGCCCGCGGGGCGGGGACGAGTCTCTGCGGCGACTCGCTCGGCCCGGGCATCGTCGTCGATTGCTCCCGTTTCCTGCGCCGCATCGTCGCCACCACCGACGCCACCGTGCGCGTGCAACCGGGGGTCGTCGCGCATCAGCTGGAGGAGCACCTCCGTCTCCGCGGACGGGTCTTCGGCCCCGATCCGGCGGCGGCGGCGGTCACCACGATCGGCGGCATGATCGGCCGCAACACCTCCGGAAGTCGCTTCCCGCGCCACGGCGCCGTCCGCGACCGGGTGCTCGCCGCCCAGGTCGTCCTCGGCGACGGCACGGTCGTCGAACTGGAGCCGACCCTCCCCGTGCCCCCCGTCGATCCCCACCCGGCCCCGGGAGCGGCGGTCGATCCCGCCATGCGTGTCCGGCACCTGGCGGTCGAGGTCGAGCGGATCCTCGCCGACGATGCGGCCGTGATCGGTCGGGGACAGCCGCGGGAGCGGCTCTCCCACGGCGGCTACCGACTCGACGACCTGCGCCGCGACGGGCGCATCGACCTGGCCCGGATGGTGTGCGGCGCGGCCGGCACGCTGGGCATCGTCACCGAGGCGACCCTGCGCATCGAGGCGGCGGGGGAGGCGCGGGCGGTGACGCTGCTGCTCTTCGATTCGCTGGAGACGGCCGGGCGGGCGGCGCTCCTGCTGGCCCCCCTCGGGCCGAGCGCGTGCGACCTGTTCGACAAGCGACACCTGGCGCTCGCCCGCGGCGCCCGGGTCGATTTCGATCTGCTCATCCCCCCGGTCGCCGACGCCGGGCTGCTGGTGGAGTTCGTCGGCGCCGACGCGGCCGCGGCGGAGGCCCGCGTCGACGAGGCGATCCGTCGTGTCCAGGGGAAGCGCCGCCTCTGCCTCGACATCCGCCGCGCGGATGGGCCGGGCGACGCCGACCTCTTCTGGAGCCTGTCGCGGCACCTCGTCTCGATGCTGCACGGCGTGCGCGGCGAGTCCCGGCCGGTGCCCTTCGTCGAGGACATCGTGGTGCCGCCGGCGACGCTGCCCGATTTCCTCGGCCGTCTGCAGTCGATCCTCAAGCGCGAGGCGGCCACGGCGATGGTTTTCGGACACGCCGTCCATGGCCAACTCCACGTGCGGCCGTACGCCGCGCCGGGCAACGAGGCCGACCGGGAAGCGCTCCTGCGCCTGGCGGAAGCGCTCTACGCCGAGGTGGTGGCGGCGGGGGGCACGATCGGCGGCGAGCAGGGGCTGGGGCTGTCGCGGACCGGCTTCTTCGCCCGCTTCTTCCCGGAACTCGCGGCGGTGTTCGCCCGCGTCAAGCGGGCCTTCGATCCGGCCGGGATCCTCAATCCCGGGAAGATCGTCGACGCCGGGGGGACGCTCCCCTTCCGCCGGTCGGTCCTGCCCCCGGCCGAGCCGTCCCCCGCCGCCGCGCCCGCCGACCCCGCCGCCGAGCGGACGGCCACCGTGGCCGACTCCCTCCTCCCGCTCCTCCATTGGGATCCGCCCGGGGCGGCCGGCGAGGTGGACGCCTGCAACGGTTGCGGGGCGTGCCGATCGCTGGCCCCCGGGGGACGGATGTGCCCCCGCTACCGCGAGGAACCGGCCGAGGAATCCTCCCCACGGGCGAAGGCCAACCTGCTGGCGGCGGTCCTCGACGGGCGTCTCGATCCGAAGACGCTCACGGGGGACGAGGTGAAGGCGATCGCCGACACCTGCTTCCACTGCCACCAGTGCCGTATCGAATGTTCGGCCGGGGTCGACGTGCCGGCGCTCGTGATGCAGCTCAAAGGCGCGCACGTCGCAGAGAACAGCCTCGGGCTCTCCGACTGGCTCTTGGCACGGGTCGACGGGCTGTCGCGGTGGGGGGGGCTCTTGGCCCCGCTGGCCAACGCCGCGCTCGAGGATCCGCGGGCGCGGTGGATCCTCGAGAAGACCGTCGGCATCGCCCAGGGACGCAAGCTGCCCCGCTTCACCGGACAGCGGACCATGCGCTGGGCGTCGCGCCGCGGCCTGACCCGCCCGTCGCGTCGGGGCGGCGCACGTGTCCTCTACTTCCTCGACACCTGGGCCACGCGTCACGATCCGCTCCTCGTCGAGGCGTTCGTCGGGATCCTCGAGCGCCACGGGATCGGAGTCTCGATCGACCCGCGCCTGGGCTCCGCCGGCATGCCGCTGGTCGCCACCGGCGACCTCGCGGCGGCACGGCGCGTCGCCGCCCGCAACGTGCGGATCCTGGCGGAGGCCGTGCGGCTCGGGCATCGCATCGTCTGCACCGAGCCGGCCGCGGTCACGGCGATCACGCACGACTACCCCCTGCTGGTGGAGGACGACGACATGGAGCGGGTCGTCGCCGCCACCTGCGACGCCGCCACCTACCTGTGGGAACTGCACCGCGACGGCAAGCTGCGGCTCGACTTCGACCCGTTGCCCGCCCGTGTCCTCTACCACTCCCCCTGCCACGTCCGCGTGCGGGCCGTGACGAGCCCCTCGGAGCACCTCCTGCGCCTCGTGCCCGCGCTGCGGCTCGATGCCGCCGACAGGGGCTGCTCCGGCATGGCGGGGACCTGGGGCCTGCACCACGCGCACCATCGCACGAGCCTGCGCATCGGCAGGGGACTGGTGGCCGCCATGCGCGACGCCGACGTCGATCTGGGCGCTACCGAGTGCAGCGCCTGCCGGTTACAAATGGAACAGGGCACCACGCGCTCCGCCGTGCATCCCGTCAAGCTCCTCGCCCGGGCCTGGCGGCTCCTCCCGGGGCCCCACGGGCTCGACGGCCTGCTCACGGCGAGGAGCGGCCGCCTGACCACCAGCCGCTGCGACGGATGAGACCCATGCACGATCCCCCTCCGCCCGAGCCGTGCGTCGAAGTCGCGCTCTTCGCCGGGATGGCGGCGGCCGCCGGGGCGCGGAGGATCCGCCTGGCCTGGACCGGGGGGACGGCCGGCGACCTGCGCCGCGCGCTTGCCGCCGCGGTGCCCGCCGCCAGCCCGCTCCTCGAGCGCAGTGCGCTCGCGGTGCGGGGCAGGTACGCCGACGACGCGGCGTTCGTGGCCGCCGGTGACGACGTCGCGGTCATCCCTCCGGTGAGCGGGGGCTAGTCCGATGCACGTGACGGACGGAGGGGAGGGGAGGGAAGACTGCCGGCTCGTCCACGGGCCGATCGACACCGCGGCGCTCGTCGGCCTCGTCGCCGATCCGCGCGCGGGGGCGAACGTCCTCTTCGTGGGAACGACCCGCGCCGTCACCGACGGCGTCGTCACCGTGGGCCTCGAGTACGAGGCCCACGAGGGGCTCGCCCTGACGACGCTCGGCGACCTGCGTGACGAGGCGCTGGGACGTTTCGGCCTCTGCCGCTGCGCGGTGGTGCACCGTCTCGGCCCGGTCCTCCCCGGCGAGGCGAGCGTCGCCATCGCCGTGAGCGCCCCGCACCGGCGCGAGGCCTTCGCCGCCGCCGAGTGGCTCCTCGAGCGCGTCAAGGCGGTGGTGCCGGTGTGGAAATGCGACGAGGCGGCGGACGGCGGCCGCCGTTGGATCCATCCCGGCGACATGCGCGGCGGGGGGGCACGATGAGCGCACCGGACGCGATCCATGCCCCGTCGGCCCCCGCGCCGGCAGCCCGGCTCGTCGACGCGTTCGGTCGCGTCCACACCGACCTGCGGATCTCGGTCACCGACCGGTGCACGCTCCGGTGCACCTACTGCATGCCGCTCGACGCCCGCTTCAAGCCCCGTGAGGAATTGCTCGGCTTCGACGAGATCGCCAGGGTGGTGGCGGTGGCCGCGCGGCTCGGGATCCGCACCGTGCGCCTCACCGGGGGGGAGCCGCTCCTCCGCCCCGGACTGCCCGGGCTCGTGCAGCGGCTGACGGCGATCCCCGGCATCGACGAGGTGGCGCTGACGACCAACGGTCTCCTCCTCGCCGATCAGGCGGCGGCGCTGCGGTCCGCCGGACTCGCTCGCGTCAACGTCAGCCTCGACGCCGTCGAAGACGAGGCCTTCCGGCGCGTGGCCCGGGCCGACGGTCTCGATCGCGTCCTCGCCGGCCTCGCGGCGGCCGGCGCCGCCGGCTTCTCGCCGATCCGCATCAACGCCGTCTCGGTGCGGGGCGTGACGGAGTCGCAGGCGGTGAAACTGGTGCGCTTCTGCCGGTCCGCGGGGCACCATCCGCGGTTCATCGAGTTCATGCCGCTCGACGCCGAGTCGGGGTGGGCCGCGGAGCGGGTCCTCACCGGGGCGGAGGTCCGCCTGCTCCTCGAGGAGGCGTTCGGGCCGCTCGTGCCCCTCCCCGCGGCCGATCCCGGCCAGCCCGCGGTCGATTGGTGCTGGCCCGACGGCACGCGCGTCGGATTCATCGATCCGGTGTCGCGGCCGTTCTGCGACCGCTGCGACCGTCTCCGACTCACCGCCGACGGGCAGTTCCGCAACTGTCTCTTTTCCACGACCGAGTGGGACGCGAAGGCGGTCCTGCGCGGCGGCGGGGTGGACATCGACGAGCGGCTGGCGGTCATGCTGGACGCGTGTACGGCGGCGAAACGGGCCGCCCACGGCATCGGTGAACCGGGCTTCGAGCGGCCGGCCCGGGCCATGTACCAGATCGGCGGATGACACGGTGACCATGCCCCCGCGCCGCTATCTCGATCATCCCGCCACGTCCTGGCCGAAGCCGGGGGCGGTGGTGGAGGCGGTGACGGGGGCGATCGAGGACCTCGGCGGGGCGGCCGGCCGGGGGACGCACGCGGCGGCGCGGGCCGCCGACGCGATCCGCGGCCGGGCCCGGGCCGCCGCCGCCCGCGTGCTGGGGCGGGAGTCCGCGCGGGTGGCGCTCGTCCCCGGCGCGACGTTCGGGCTCAACGTCGCGATCCACGGGCTCGTCCGTCCGGGGTGGCACGTCATCGCCACCGCCGCGGATCACAACGCCACCCTGCGGCCGCTCGCGAAGTTGGCGGCGCGGGGGGTGATCGCGCTCGACGTCGTCCCCTGCGACAGCCGGGGACGGGTCGATCCCGACGACGTCGTCCGGGCCTGGCGGCCGGCGACCCGCGCCGTGGTCTTCAGCCACGCCTCGAACGTCACCGGCACGCTCCAGGATGCCGACGCGATCGTGGACATCGCCCGACGGCGCGACGGCATCACGGTGCTCGACGCGTCGCAGACCGCCGCCGTCGTGCCGCTCCCCGCCGCGGCCGACGTCGTCGTCGCCCCGGGGCACAAATGGTGGCAGGGGCCGCCGGGAATCGCCTGCCTGGCGGTGCGCGCGGGGCTCGAGCCGGACGAACTCGTGCAGGGCGGGACCGGAACGGCCAGCGAGTCGCTCGCCATGCCGGAGTCCTTCGTCGAGCGGATGGAGGCGGGCACGCCCGATCTGGGCGCGCTGGCCGGCCTCCTCGCCGCCACCGCGTGGCTCGAGCACCACGGGGCGGCGGCGATCGCCGCGCACGGCCGGCGGTTGGCCGGCCTCTGCCGCGAAGGTCTGCGGTCGCTCGACGGGGTGCGTGTCGTCGGCGACGGCGGCGGTGGGCCGCCGATTGTGGCCTTCACCGTGGAGGGCTATGATCCCGCCGAGGTCTCCGGTCTCCTCGAGCAACTGGCGGGCGTCGAGGCGAGATCCGGTTTCCACTGCGCGGCGCTCGTCCATCCGTGCCTCGGCACGGCGGGCACCGGCGGTGCCGTCCGGGTCGGCTTCGGTCCCTTCAACGTCGATGCCGACGCGCTGGCGGTCGTCGCCGCCGTCGCGGCGATCCTCGGCCGCTCGGAATCGGCCCTGTCCGCCCCAGCATCCCCACCCCAGGTGCCCCCATGGCAGACGTGAACGAAGAACCCTGGTACGCCGACGGCCTGCGGTTCTCCTGCACGCAGTGCGGCGACTGCTGCTCCGGAGCGGAGGGCTACGTCTGGGTCAACCAGGAGGAGATCGACGCGATGGCGGCACGCGTCGGACTCTCGCCGGCGGTCTTCGAACGCCGCTTCGTGAAGAAAGTCGGCGTGCGGCGGTCGCTCAAGGAGCGTCCCGGCGGGGACTGCGTCCTGCTCGACGAGAAGACCAGGAAGTGCCTGGCCTACGACGAGCGACCGCGGCAGTGCCGCACCTGGCCCTTCTGGGACTCGAACCTGCGCTCCCCGCAGGCCTGGGCGGAGGCGGCGGAGGCATGCCCCGGCTGCAACCGCGGCGATCTTGTGCCGATCGAGCAGATCCGCCTCCAGGCGTCGAAGATCCGGGTCTGACGATCGAGCGGCAGAAGGCCAGGATGGCTTCTGCCGCGGGAATCACCCATCGCAGGAGGCGATGGCCGTCGGCCGGAAAAGCCCTGGCTCTTTCCGGCCGATCGAGCGGCAGAAGGCCAGGATGGCTTCTGCCGCGGGAATCACCCATCGCAGGAGGCGATGGCCGTCGGCCGGAAAAGCCCTGGCTCTTTCCGGCCGATCGAGCGGCAGAAGGCCAGGATGGCTTCTGCCGCGGGAATCACAGCACGCCGCCGTGCGTGCGGTAGAGCGTCATGTGCGACGGCTGGTCGAGGAACCAGATCCGCTCCCACTCGTCGGTGAT
>CAZMOU010000007.1:0-778 GCA_964567835.1 uncultured Chitinophaga sp.
GGCCACCAGCCGCAGCCCGTGGGCACCGGGGCCGGTGGTCGCCAGGACGAGATCGATGGATCGGGATTCGCCCGGTGGGAGCGCCCCGACGTCGAACTCGAGTTCGCGGCCGGCGCGGTGGGAGAGACCCTCGGGCAGGAGACCCTCGAGGACCACGCCGGTGGCCACGCCGCTGCCCGGGTTGGACACGGTGATGGTGAGTTTCGACTCGCCGCCGACGAGCACCGGCGCGGGCGTCTGGGCGACGATCTGGAGCGCGGGACGGGTGGCCCGCGCCCGCACCGAGGCGTCGGCACGGAAGCTCACGCTCGCCACGCTTCCCACGTCCCCCTCCGTCATCGGCATCAGGTCGATCCCCACGCGCGCCTGGCCGCCCGGGGGCAGGGTGCCGAGGAGCCACACGAGGTCGCCCGGAGCGCTCCCCGGTCCGGCGGGAGCCGCGGGGGGGGTCGTGGCCACGAGGGCGGTGCCGGCGGGGACCGAGTCGCGGAGGACGACGTCGTTGGCCTGGGCGCTGCCGACGTTGCGGACGAGGATCTCGAAGCGTGCCGTCTTCCCCACCTGGATCTCGCGGGGACCGCGTTTCTCGACCGCCAGTTGCGGCGTCTGCACCCCCTCGAGGTGGATGGCCCCGGGGCGGCCCTGCCCGGTGGCGGGGGGCGACGGCGCCGATCGCGGCTCCGGCAGGCCGGGGTCGGAGGTCGGCGGGGGACCGAGCGGAGGGGCGGCCGCGAACGGCATGCCGGCCCCAACCGCCTCTCCGGCGCGCTCTCCTTCA
>CAZMOU010000007.1:788-4838 GCA_964567835.1 uncultured Chitinophaga sp.
ATCGCCCGGAACCGGGGCGTCGGGATCGGCCGTGGCACGAGCGGGGGTGTCGGACCATGCCACCGAGGCGGGGCCTCCCGACGCCCCTCCGGGTGGGGTCGGCGGGAGGGGCGGGGGGGACGCGGCGGGCGGCAGCGGCGCCGCGGCGAAGGGATTGAACGGCGTCACCGCGGCGGGGGGCACGGGGGGCGGAGGAACGCTGTCCGTCGGGGACGGCTCGGCGGAGGGATCCCCCCACCCGCCACGCGCCGCACCGCCGTCGGCGGTCGCCCGCGGATCCACCTCCAGGTCGCCCCGATCCTCGGGGAGCGCGTCGGGGGCCGCGGTCTCGTCGGGAGGGAAGGGGACGCCGTCGGCGCCGCCGTCGGCGAAGTCCGCGGCACCGGGATCGTCCGGCACCGCCGGAGCCTGGGAGTCGAAGGGGAGTTCGTCCCCCGGGTCGGCGAGCCCGCTCGCGCCGGCCGCGATCTCCGTGCCGGCGAGTATGACGCCGGCTGGTTCCTCCACGCCGTCGGTCGAGGCAGCGCGCCCTTCGTCGACGGGCTCGGGCGCGGGGGGCGACCCGAACCTGGAGGCCGGCTCGGCGGCCGCCACCGGGACGGCGGTCTCCGGTTCGCGGAAGGAGGTCTGACGATGGGTGTAGCGGTCGGCGAGAGGTGCCGACGGGTCGTCCGCCGCCATGGCGCGTCGCTCGACGTCGGCGGCCGGGGCGTCGGGAAAGCGTTCCGGGGCTTCGTCCGCCCGATCGGCTCCGTGGGCCGTCGCGATGTCGCCGGCCATGGCGGGCACCGGTTCGGAGGCCCCGTCCGCGCGCAGCCGACTCCGCACCGCCAGTCCGCCCCACACGCAGGCGAATCCCGCACCGGCGCAGGCGACGGCGGTGACGACGAAACGCAGGTTCGAAGTCTGCGGGGTGACGACGAGGTCCTGTCGGGAGGGGCGTTCGCTCATCGGTGGAACCTCCGCGTGGACGACGTCGCCGCGCCCGGCCGGCAGCGCGCGACGTCGCGCGGTGGGGAGGTACCACGAACGGGTCCCCTGGAGAAGATCAACCGTCGCCGAGGACGCGGTGGAGGGGGAAGTGGAACTTGCCCAGCTTGCCGCCGTAGTTGCCCGCCGACACGGCGAGGATCCCGGGGCCGGCCGCGGCGCGGATCCCGGCGGCCATGGCGGCCGCGACGGCGGCCTCGTCGGTGCCGTCGATCACCACCTCGACGGCGGAGGCGGTGCCGGGGGCGAGTTCGGTCGGTACCCGACCCACGAGGGACGGCGCGAACGACTCGTTCGTCGATCCGCGCAGGCCCTCGTAGCGGGATCCGACCTTGCTTCCGCTGCGCACCGCGCCGCCCGGAAAGGGGGCGATCACGCCCGGCAGGCGCTCGATGGCATCGACCGCGCGGCGGACCGCGACGAGCGTGCGGTCGAGGGAGTCCCCCTGGAGGATGAAGTTCCCTCCTCCGACCCCCTTGCCGATTCCACAGGTTTCCTCGACGACGAACTCCCCGTCCATGACGGGGATCCGCCAGTACCGTCGCCCGTCGACGACCTTCGTCTTCTCGAAGCCGTCGCCGAAGAAGCGGACGTGGCCGCCGAGCGGCGCCCGCTCGTCGGACAGCGGCAGCCCGTCGAACACGGCGGTGGAGGGACAGGTGAGGAGGCACTGCGCGGTGCGGTTGCCGATCGCCTTGGCCACCCCCTCGGAGGAGAAGGCGAAGGCGAGGATCGCCGCCCCGGGACGGCCGTCGGGCGTCTCCCCGGGCCCGAGCCGGGCCTCGACACCGATCTCCGCGTCGCAGCCGAGCACGCTCGTGCCGTAGCCGCACGCGGCCCGGAGGGCGGCCTCGAGCCAGTGCGCGTCGTGGGCGGTGACGAGGATGCGGGTGTAGCGGAGGCGGAACGCCTCGGCGAACGTGTCGACGATCGTGGTGGGACCGACTTGCACGGACGTCGCCATGGGGCGGGGACCGCCGGGGGAGATGGGGCAGGTTTCGTTGTTCCATACCGCCTGCCGGTTGGCGTATCCTATCCGGTCGGGCCGGCGTGCCGCCCGCGTCCATCCGCTCCCCCCTGCCACCCCTTCCCGGCCCCTCACCCGAAGGATCCGTCATGGCCCACGCCCAGCCGGCCCGTTCGTTCCGACGACTCCTCCTTCCGACGGTCCTGGCGGTTCCCTTTCTCGCGGCCATCGCCAGCGGGCAGGAGGCCCAGCGCCCGGGAGTGGCGATGATCCCCAAGGACGCCGCGTTCGTCTCGGCGACGCTCCGGCTCGAGGAGCAGTGGAAGCTGGTCGCGGGGAGCAACGCCGTGGCCTCGATCCGCAAGCTGCCGGCGGTGCAGCAGGCGCTCTCGCAGCTCGAGGAGCAGAAGCTCCAGCCGGGCAGCCCGCTCTCGATGCTCGACACCTACATGCAGCTCCCCGAGAACCGGCAGCTCGTCGACCTGCTGCGCGACATGGTGTCGGCGGACACGTTCCTCTACGGCGAGCCTTCCTGCGTCACCTTCCTGCAGCTCATCCAGAAGGTTCAGCAGGCACAGAACGCCGCCAACTTCATCACCATGGCCCGGGGCGACGCGGGATCGGTCGAGATCGAGGTGCGGCCGCGTGGCGAGGCGGACGACGACGGCGCCGCCGCGCCGGGGCGTGCCACGATCGTGCCGGTGCGCCGTCAGGTGGCGGAGCTCGAGGAGTTCGACATCGCCAACCCGGCCGCCAACGCGCTCACGGCCCGCATGGTGCTCCAGGCGCTGGCCGACAACGCCGACAAGATCGTGGTGCCCGACCTGGTGTGGGGCTTCCGGACGACGCAGCCCGACGCCGCGACGACGCAGATCAAGCGATTCGAGGTCCTCCTCAAGCTCGTCACCCAGACCCAGCCGGGCATCGCCGACGTGCAGCGTCGCAAGGTCGCCGGCGGCGAGGTGGTGGTGTTCACCGTCGACGGCGGCATCGTGCCGTGGGCCGGGATCCTCGCCGGCCAGGAAGGCGTCAGCGACGACGACATGGAGAAGGTCTACCGGGCGTTCCGCGGTCTCGATCTGGCGGTGTCGCTCGGCCTGATCGGCGACCGGGTGGTGCTCTCGATCGGCGACTCGGCCGATCATCTGGAGAAGCTCGTCGCCGCCGGGGGGGAGGGCCTCGTGGCGACCGAGCCCTTCGGGCCGCTGCGGGCCCACATGAGCGCCCATCCGGGCGAGCGGATCACGGCGATCGGATACGTGAGCGAGGAACTGGCCCGGGCATCGGCCCCCTCCGCCGCCGATCTGGAGCAACTCGCGACCCTCGCCGACACGCTGGCCGACGAGGCCCGGCTCCCGGAGGGGGCGGCCCGCGAGGCCCGGGCGATGCTCGAGAAGATGGCCGCCGGCTACAAGCGCCGGCTTCCCGTCCCGGGGCCGGCGATGTCCTACTCCTTCCTCACGGGCGAGGGCTACGAGGGCTACGCCTGGGACTGGTCGAAGAACGGCGTGCTCGACGGCTCGAAGAAACTCGACATGCTCTCCCACACTGGCGGCACACCGTTGGCATCGCTCGTGATGCGGACCAAGCCCCATCCCGACCAATTCGACGACTTCGTCTCCTGGGGCCGCATGGCGTGGGGTTTCGCCCGCACCTACCTCCTGCCGAAGGCGGACGAGGACACGCGCGAGCGCGTGGCGGAGACGGAGCGTCAACTGGCGCCGCTGGCGGATCGCCTCGTGGAGACGCTGCGCACGAAGTTCCTCCCCTCGCTCGCCGACGGGCAGGTGGGCTTCGTCATCGACTCCAAGGGGTCGGCCAAGCGTCTGCAGCGCGACATGCCGCCGTCGGCCGAGCCGCTGCCGCTGGTCGAGCCGGCCGTGGCCCTCAAGCTTTCCGACGCCAAGCTCTTCCGGGAGGGGCTCTCCGATCTCTTCGAGATGACCGACGATCTGCTCTCCACCGAGGCCGGTGTCGGCTTCGTCGAGCGCAACACGCCGCTGCAGCGCGCCGGCCTGGTGCACGAGATCGACGGAGCGCTGCTGCTGCTGGCCTCCGATGCCAGCAGTTTCATGACCGGTTCGGTCCTCACC
>CAZMOU010000007.1:4848-29799 GCA_964567835.1 uncultured Chitinophaga sp.
ATCTGCTCGCCGTCGCCCGCTCGCTCAATCCGGAGTCGTTCCCCGGCGAGGCCCGCCTCCCGGAACCGGCCCGCGAGAAGGTGGAGGGGGGCTCCCTGTGGACCTTCGCGCTCGGCGACTCGGGCATCGACGAGCAGATCCGGCCCTCGATCGCCATCTCCGACGAGGTGGCGGTCTTCAGTCTGGCACCCAAGCAGGCGAGCCGGCTGCTGCTCCCCGAGACGCAGAAGACCGGCACCCCGCTCGCGCGGTTCGACGAGCCCCTCGCCGGCGCCGCGGCGCTCGACGTGGCCGGTCTGGTCGACGCCATCGAGCCCTGGATCCTCTACGCCTCCCGGATGGCGGTCCTCCAGCAGCGCAACGGCTTCGTCGACAGCGAGTCGGTGATCGGACCCGACATCGAGGATGGCCAACTCAAGGACATCCTCGGTTCGGTGAGGACGGTGCTCGACGCCCTGCGCTGCATCCGCGTCGCGGTGGCCGACACCGCGACCCGGTCCGATGCCACCGTCACGCACTGGCGGAACCTGATCCGCGACGCTCCGGCGAAGTGACCCTCACCGCGGCGGACCCGGGGATTCCGCCCCCCGGGGCCGCGGTGTCGGACCGGCCCATTTGCACGGAATCGCCGCCGGCGACCCCCTTCCGCCCGGGGCACGGCCACGAGCCGACCGGGCCCGCCGTCGGAGCTCGTCCGGGAGGGGGGGCCGACGCTCGACACGTCGGGAAACGGGTGTCATGATTTCAGGTGATTCTCTGTCCGGAGTCACCTGGAGTCGCATCGATGAAGTGCTGCGGCAACGATCTGGCCCGTCGTGGATTCCTCTCCGTCGGCGTCGTGGGGGGCTTGGGCCTTTCCCTCGGCGACTTCTTCCGCATGCAGCAGGCGCGGGGCGACATCAAGAACTACGAGAGCCGGGAGGGGTCGGCCAAGTCGGTGATCACCATCTTCCTGCCGGGCGGGATGGCGCATCAGGAGACGTTCGATCCCAAGCCGTTCGCCCCGGTGGAATACCGCGGCCCGCTGGGAAGCATCGAGACCAACGTTCCCGGCGTGCGGGTCGGCGAGTTGCTGCCGAACACCGCCAAGGTGGCCGACAAACTGGCCATCTGCCGCTCGATGACCCATGGCGAGGCCGCCCACGAGCGCGGCACGCACAACATGTTCACCGGGTACCGTCCCAGCCCGGCCCTGCAGTATCCGAGCATGGGATCGGTGGTGGCCCACGAGTTCGGTCCGCGCAACAACCTCCCCCCCTACGTCTGCATCCCCAACCAGCCCAACGAGTTCGCCGGCACGGGCTACCTGAGCTCTTCCTACGCCGGCTTCTCCCTCGGCAGTGACCCGGCCGACGGCAATTTCCAGGTCAAGGACCTGAGCCTCCCGGGCGGGGTCGACACGCCGCGTTTCGACAAGCGGCGGCGGATGCTGGAGGTGGTCAACGACCACTTCCGCGAGAAGGAGAAGAGCGATTCGCTCGACGCGCTCGACACCTTCTACGACCGGGCGTACAGCCTGATCAGCTCGGAGAAGGCGCGCGAGGCCTTCGACATGACGAAGGAGCCCGATGCGATCAAGGACGAGTACGGCCGCAATCAGGCCGGGATGCGCATGCTCCTGGCCCGGCGGCTGGTGGAGTCGGGGGTGCGCTTCGTGAACCTCACCTACGGCGGGTGGGACATGCACGACAACATCGCCGGCGGCATGCGCGGCCAACTCCCCGCTTTGGACCAGGGATTCGCCACGCTCATCCGCGACCTGGACCGTCGCGGCCTCCTCGCCTCGACCCTCGTCTGCATCTGCTCGGAGTTCGGCCGCACCCCCAAGATCAACGCCACCGCCGGACGCGACCACTGGCCGAAGGTGTTCAGCGTGGTGATGGCCGGCGGCGGCCTCAAGCAGGGGGTCGTGCACGGATCGAGCAACGCCACGGCGAGCGAGCCGGAGGACGAACCGCTCACCGTCGAGGACTGGGCGACCACGATCTACGACCGGCTGGGGATCGTGGCCGACAAGGAACTGATGGCCCCCGGCGACCGTCCGATCGAGATCGTCGACGGCGGAAAGGTGGTCAAGGCGCTCATCGCCTGATCGTGGTGCCCCCCGCGCCGTCGCCGAACGCCTCACCCGAGCCCGCACCCCCGGAGCAGAGGCGGCGAGAACGCCGCCCGTTCGCCATGTCGACCCCGGTCGTCAGGAGCCCCGCACCGAGATCCCGGACCCCCGAACCTCCGCGCCCCGTCTCCCGGGCGGGGATCGTCGCCATCCTCCTGGCCGTCGTCGTGGGGCTCGTCCCGGGGGGCGACGCAGGGGCGTCGTTCCCGCAGTTGAGCGTGATCCTTCCCCGCGGCGTGCAGCGCGGCGGGGAACGGGAACTCCTCTTCCAGGGGGCGAGGCTCAAGGATGCCGAAGAGCTGCTCTTCCACGCCCCCTCCGGGCTGCAGCCCGCCACGGCGCTGGTCGTGAAGAGCCTGGCACCGGTCGACGACAATTCGTTCAAGGTGGTCGTGGCGATCCCCGACGACTACCCGCTCGGGGAGCAACTCGTCCAGGTGCGCTGCAAGTCGGGCATCTCCGACTTCCGCTCCTTCCGGGTCGGTGCCCTGCCGATCGTCGACGAGAAGGAGCCCAACGGATCGCTCGCCGAGGCCCAGGCGATCGAGCTCAACGCCACCCTCCACGGGGTCGTCGAGAACGAGGACGTCGACCTCTACGCCGTCAAGCTCGCCAAGGGGCAACGGGTCGGCGTCGACGTCGAGGCGCTGCGCCTGGGGACCTACCTCTTCGATCCGGCCGTGTCGATCCTCGATGCCCGGCGGTTCGAGGTGGCGCTCGCCGACGATTCCCCCGCGGCCCAGCAGGACGGCGTGTTGAGCTTCGTGGCGCCGGAGGAGGGGACGTACTACGTGCAGGTCCGCGAGACGAGCTACGCCGGCGACGGCAACTGCCGCTACCGCCTCCATGTGGGCACGTTTCCCCGTCCCACGGCCGTCTATCCCGCGGGGGGCAAGGCGGGCGAGGCGACGCCGGTGACCTTCCTCGGCGACGCCGCCGGTCCGCTCGCGCAGGAGATCGCCGTGCCGGCGTCGGTCGGTCCCGCGGCGGGGGGCGTGATCCCGGTGTTCGCCCGGGACGCCCACGGCGTCTGCCCGACGTCGCTCCCCTTCCGCGTCACGCCGCTCGGCAACGTGCTCGAGGCGGAGCCCAACGACGCCCCGGCGCAGGCCACCACGGCCGAACCGACGCTCGCCTTCAACGGCATCATCGGCGCCGACGGCGACGTCGACCACTTCCGCTTCCCGGCCAAGAAGGGGCAGGTCTTCGAGGTGGAGTGCTACGCCCGACGGATCCGCAGCGGCCTCGACCCCGTGATCAACGTGCTCAAGGCGGATGGCGCCGGGATCGCGGGCAACGACGACTCGCGCGGTCCCGACTCCTACCTGCGGTTCGAGGTGCCCGAGGATGGCGAGTATTGCGTGCGGGTCGCCGATCATCTCGGCCGTGGGCGTCCCGATTTCGTCTACCGGGTGGAACTGCAGCCGGTGACGGCATCCCTCACGCTCTCGGTGCCCCGCGTCGACCGCTATTCCCAGACGCGGCAACAGATCATGGTGCCCAAGGGCAACCGTTACGCCGTGCTCGTCAACGCCTCGCGCGGCAATTTCGGCGGCGACCTGGTGCTCGAGCCGGGGGCGCTCCCCGCCGGGATGACCGCCGTCTTCAAGGAGATGCCCGGGAGCGTGTCGCAGATGCCCGTGGTGTTCGAGGCCGCCGCCGACGCTCCCGTCGCGGGGGGCCTGGTGTCGCTCGAGGCGCGGCCGAAGGACGAGAACGTCAAGGTCCGCGGCACCTTCGAGAACTTCTCCGACTTCGTCCTGGGTCCGCCGAACAACGCCGTCTACTACGGCGCCAAGGTGGACAAGCTGGCGATGGCCGTCGTCGACCCGCTGCCGTTCCATCTGGAGATCGTGCAGCCGAAGGCTCCGCTCGCCCGCAACGGGACGATGAACCTGAAGGTCGTCGTGAAGCGGGCGGAGGGATTCGCGCAGCCGGTGACGGTGGAGTTCCCCTTCCGTTCGCCCGGCATCGGTGCCGGCCCGAACATCACCATCCCGGCCGACCAGACCGAGGGTGCGTACACGCTCAACGCCGACGGCAACGCGGCCCTCGGCACCTGGCCGATCTACTGCATCGCGCAGGCCGATTCCGGGGGGCCGGCGTGGGCGGCGAGCCAATTGGCGTCGCTCGAGGTGGTGGAGCCGTTCGTCGTCACGACGCTCGCCCGAGCCTCCTGCGAGCAGGGGCAGTCGGCGGCGATCGTGTGCACGATCGAGCAGAAGGTGCCCTTCGAGGGCGAGGCCGTCGCCCGGCTGCAGGGCCTTCCGCCGGAGACGTCGGCGCCCCCGCTCACGTTCACCAAGGACACGACGGAGTTGGTCTTCCAGGTCGCCACGAACGACAAGACGCCGGTGGGGAACCACAAGACGCCGTTCGTCGAACTGGTGGTCACCGTCCAGGGCGAGCCGGTGACGATGCGCGGCGCCGCCACCGAACTCCAGGTCGCCGCCCCGACGACGCCTCCGCCTCCGCCGGCCCCGGCGCCCGACGCCGCCGCCCCCGCCGCTCCCGCCCCCGCCCCGCCCCCGACCGAGAAGCCCCTGTCGCGGCTGGAAAAACTGCGGCTCCAGGGGAAGACCGGTCCGGCTGCCAAGTGATCGACAGTGCTCCGATTCCCGCGCGTGCCGCGCGGGGGTCGGGGCTTCCCTCCCCGCCGAGGTAACGACCGTGCCCGCCCACCGCATCGCATCGACGTTCCTCCGCCGGGGCCGCCTGGCCCCATGGCTCCTGGGGCTCTCCCTCCTCTGCCCCCCCCCGGGGCGCGCCGACGACGCACCAGTGGCTCCGGCGGCTCCGGCGGCTCCGGCGAGCACCTACGCGGTGTTCCCGACGAGCGTCCACCTCGCGACCGTGCGGGACCGGCAGCGCGTCGTCGTGCAGGCCACGAGCCCCGACGGCTTGACGACGGACGTCACGCCCGAGGCGACCTTCGCCGTGGAGCACCCCGAGCGGGTGGCGGTGGAGGGAGGGGTGCTGCGTCCGCTCTCCGACGGCGACACCGGCCTGCGGGTCACCGTCGGCGGCCAGACGCTCGTCGTGCCGGTGCACGTCGAGCGGGCGGGGGAGGATCCCCCGGTGAGCTTCAAACTCGACGTCATGCCGGTCTTCATGCGGGCCGGATGCAACACCGGCAGTTGCCATGGCGCCGCCCGCGGGAAGGACGGCTTCCGCATCTCGCTCTTCGGCTTCGATCCGGACGGCGACCACCACAGGCTGACGCGCGAGCTTTCGGGGCGCCGTCTCAACCTGGCGCTCGCCGAGGAGAGCCTGCTGTTGGAGAAGGCGATCAACGCAGTGCCCCACAGCGGCGGGGCGAAGATCAAGAAGGGGGACGAATACTACGCCACGCTCCTGCGTTGGCTCGAGGCCGGCGCGACGAACGACCCGGGGCCGGTGCCGGCCGTCGTGAAGGTCGAACTCGATCCCCCCACCGCCGTGCTCGACGGCGACGGCGCCACGCAGCGGTTCATCGTCCGTGCGAAGTACGCCGACGGCACCGACCGCGACGTCACGAGCATGGCGGTGTTCTCGTCCAACAACGACAACTCGGCCGTCGTCTCGCAGGACGGCACCGTCACCGGGAAGAACCGCGGCGAGGCCTTCATCATGGCCCGCTACGACACGCACACGGTCGGATCACAGGTGATCGTGCTGCCCAAGGGACTCGTGTTCCAGTGGGCGAATCCGCCGGCGGCGAACTACGTCGACGCGCTGGTCAACGCCAAGCTCCTGAAGCTGCGCATCAATCCGTCGGAGCTGTGCACCGACGCCGAATACATCCGCAGGGTGAGCCTCGACATCTGCGGAACGCTGCCGACCTCCGACGAGCTGCAGTCGTTCCTGGCGAACCCCGATCCCGAGAAGCGGGCCCATCTGGTCGACGCGCTCCTCGAACGGAAGGAGTTCGTGGAGATGTGGGTCATGAAGTGGTCCGAGCTGCTCATGATCCGCACCTCGCAGCAGATCAGCTACAAGGCGATGCTGCTCTACTACAACTGGCTGCAGCAGCAGATCCAGGGCAACGTGCCGATCGACCGCATGATCAGGGACCTCCTCTCCGCCAAGGGAGGGACGTTCTCGAGCGCGGCCACGAACTACTATCAGAACGAGACCGACACGCTCAAGGTGGCGGAGAACGTGGCCCAGGTCTTCATGGGGATGCGGATCCAGTGCGCCCAGTGCCACAACCACCCCTTCGACCGCTGGACGATGGACGACTACTACGGATTCGCCAACTTCTTCGCCCAGATCGGGCGGAAGCAGGGGGAGGATCCGCGCGAGACGATCGTCTTCAATTCCGGCGGCGGCGACGTGAAGCACCCGGTGGGTGGGCGTGTCATCCCTCCGAAGTTCCTCGGCGGCGACACCCCCGACTGCGCCGGGAAGGACCGGCGCGAGGTGATGGCGGCGTGGCTCACCGGCCCGGAGAACTCCTTCTTCTCCCAGAATCTCGTCAACATCGTCTGGGCCCACTTCTTCGGTCCGGGTCTGATCAACGACGTCGACGACGTGCGGATCAGTAATCCCCCCGTGAACAAGGAGCTTCTCGAGGAGCTGGCCCGTCGGTTCGTGGAGTACAAGTACGACTTCAAGAAGCTCGTCCGTGACATCTGCACGTCGCACACCTACCAGCGTTCGACGAAGACCAACGAGAGCAACGCGAGCGACGAGCGCAATTTCTCCCACGCGCTGCTCCGACGGGTCCGGGCGGAGGTGCTGCTCGACATGGTGACGAGCGTCACCGACACGAAGAACAAGTTCTCCGGGCTGCCGCTCGGGGCCAGGGCGGTGCAGATCGCCGACGGCAACACGTCGACCTACTTCCTCACGACGTTCGGCCGGGCGAGCCGGGGCACGGTCTGTTCCTGCGAGGTGCGGATGGAGCCGAACCTCTCGCAGGCGCTCCACCTCCTCAACGGGGACACCGTCCAGGGGAAGATCCAGCAAGGGGGGCTCGTCAAGCGGCTCCTCGACGCCGGTCAGCCTCCCGAGGCGATCATCGACGAAATCTATCGACGGAGCCTCACCCGTCTGCCGACGGAGAAGGAGAAGAACGGTCTGATGGCGATCGTCCGGGAGGAGGCGAACCCCCAGCAGGCGCTGGAGGACGGTTTCTGGGCGATCCTGAACTCGCGCGAGTTCGTCTTCAACCACTGATCCGCTCCCCGGTCCCGACCCACCCGACACCGGACGATCCACCATGAGCACCCGCCGTCCGTTCCAGGCCACGATCCGTCGCCTCGCGTTCCTCGGCCTGCTGCCCGCCGCATGGGGCACGGGGGTGCGGGCCCAGGACGTCGTGACGTTCGACGACAACGTCCTGCCGGTGCTCCGGCAACGTTGCGGCTCCTGCCACAATCCCGACAAGAAGGCCGGCGGACTCGACATCACCACCTACACCGGGCTGATGGCGGGAGGCGGGTCGGGTGGTTCGATCGAGCCGGGCGACGCTGGCGCCAGCTACCTCTACAAGCTCGTCACGCAGGAGGACGAGCCGAAGATGCCCCCCGATTCCCCCCCCATCCCGGAGGAGGAGCGGGCGATCCTCAAGCGCTGGATCGACGGCGGCGTCCTGGAGAACAAGGGGAGCAAAGCGGCGGCGCCGAAGAAGAAGAAGTTCGCGATGGCCATGGACGCCGCCCCCACCGAGCGGCCGGCGGTGGTGGCGCTGCCCTCCCATCTCCCCCTCGAGCCGGTCGTCCACACCAAGTCGACGAGCGCCTGCACCTCGATCGCGACGAGCCCATGGGCCCCGGTCGCGGCCGTCTGCGGCCAGAAGCAGGTGCTGCTCTACCGCACCGACACGCGGCAACTCGTCGGCGTGCTTCCCTTCCCCGAGGGACGACCGCAGATCCTGCAATTCAGCCGCAACGGCAGCCTCGTGCTCGCCGGCGGCGGCCGGGGGGGGGCGAGCGGGAAGGTGGTGGCCTGGGCCGTCGACAGTGGCCGGCGGGTGATCGAGGTCGGCGACGAACTGGACACGGTTCTCGCCGCCGACATCAGCGCCGACCATCGCCTCGTGGCGCTCGGCGGCCCGCAGAAGGTGGTGCGCGTCTACTCCACGGAGACCGGCGAGCGGCTCCACGAGATGAAGAAGCACACCGACTGGGTGACCGCCGCCTCCTTCAGCCCCGATGGCGTGCTGCTCGCCACCGGCGACCGCAACGGCGGGCTCATGGTGTGGGAGTCGCAGACGGGCCGGGACTACCTCACGCTCGCCGGCCACACGGCGGCGATCACCGCGGTCTCGTGGCGGGCCGACTCCAACATCCTGGCCACCGGCAGCGAGGATGGCACGATCCGCCTGTGGGAAATGGAGAACGGCGGGCAGGTCAAGAACTGGAACGCCCACGGCGGCGGCGTGGCCGCGCTCGAGTTCACACGGGACGGCCGCCTCGTCAGCATCGGGAGGGACAAGCAGCCGAAGATCTGGACCCAGGACGGCAACCAGCAGCGGGCCTTCGATCCCTGCGCCGATCTCGGCTTGGCGATCTCGTTCTGCGACGAGACCGACTCCGTCATCGTCGGCGATTGGACCGGCGAGCTCCGCGTGTGGAAGGCGGCCGACGGGGCGCGGCTCGCCGGCGACGTCACCGCCAATCCGCTCCCCATCGCGGCCCGGATCGCGGCGGCCGAGAAGGCGCTGGCGGAGCGCAGCCCGGCGGTGGAGCCGGCGAAGGCCGCGGCCGCGGAGGTGGCGGGCCAACTGGCCGGCATGCAGCAGACCTTCGACGCCATGATGCAGGAGAAGACCGGGGCCGACGCGCGGCTCGCCGAGATGGAGAAGGCGCTCGAGGGTGCCGTCGCCGCCAGGAACGAGGCGATGGCGGCCTACGGCACCGCGACCGAGGCCGCGGTCGCGGTGGCCCGGGATCTCGCCCCGCTGGTCGAGGCGCACGCCAAGGCGCTCGCCGCTGTGGCACAGAACCCTGCCGACGACGCGGCGAAGGCCGCCGTGGCCGGGTTCGCGGAGAAGGTGCGGCAACAGCGTGAGGCGGGCACCGCCAGGGAGGCGGAGCTGATGCAGGCGGTCGAGCGGCTCGCGACCGGGGAGAAGCTGGCCGCCGACATGACCACGCAGCGCGACCAGGCCAAGGGCGTGGCGGAGCAGGCGGCGGCCAAGGTGGCGGCGATGACGCCCGGGCTCGATGCGCTCAAGGCCGCTGCGGCCTCGGCGGAGGCGAAAGTCGCCGAACTCTCCGGCCAACTCGACGCCGCCCGTGCCGATCTGGCCAAGTGGCAGGGGGAGTCCGCGTTCGTCCAGCGGTACGGCGAGTTGCAGGCGGTGATCGCCGCCCGCGAGGAGACCGCCCGCGGCATCGACACGAAAGTGGCCGAAGCCCGCGGGAAAATGGCCGCCGACCAGCAGGCCAAGGGGGGCATCGAGGCCCAGAAGGCGCTCCGCGTGAAGGCGGTCGAGGAGTTGACCGCGGCCGTCGCCACCGAGCAGGCCAGGCATGCGGATCTCGTCGCCCGGATCGCCAAGCGTCAGGAGGAACTCGTCTCCTCGCAGGGCTCGATCGACACGATCCTCAAGGCCACGGGGATGCTCGAGCAGGCAGCGGCCCAGGCGAAGGCGGCGCTCGACGTCGCTCCCGCCGATGCCGAACTCGCCGCCGCCCACAAACTGCTCGTCGACACCCTCGCCGCCAAGGGGGCGCAGGTGAAGGGGATGCGCGAGACGATGGATGCCCAGGCAGCCGAGCGCGCCTCCTGGGAGGCCGCGGCGGCGGAGGCGGTGGCCACGATGCAGAAGCGCGAGGCGGAGATGCCGGCCCTCGTCGCGGCCGCGGCCGAGATGGACGGCCCGCTCGCCGAGGCGGCCAAGGTGGTCGAGGCGTCCGCGGCGCTGGTCGCGGCGGCGGAGGCCGAGGCGGCCGCCCGGCAGGCAGAGGTCGAGGCGGCGATCCGCGATCTGCTCGTCTTCCAGGGGATCAACCCGCCGGCGGGGCAGTGACGTCGCGGGCCGTCCGTCGGACGGGGCCGCGCACCAGGACGTCGCCGTCGATACAGACGACCTCCTCGGCGTCGATGCACGGGGCGCCGGCGACGCGCTCGACGCCACGGCCCCCGCACGGCGAAGGCGCCGCCGATCCACCGATGAGTTTCGGGGCCACGAAGGCCCAGACTTCGTCGATCCATCCGCCGTCGAGCAGGCTGCCGAGGAGCCCGTTGCCCCCTTCGACGAGCAGGTTCGTGAGACGTCGTTCGCCCAGATGATGCAGGAGTCGCGCGAGCCGGCCGTTCCGGTCGTGGTCCTCGCCCCTCCACACGTCGCATCCGGCCTCGGCGAGGGCGGCGACGCGTCCGGCGGGCGCGTGTGGCCCGACCGCCACCAGCAACGGGAACTCGCCCGCGGTGCGCACGAGCCTCGCCGTCGGCGGCAGCCTCGCTTCCGAGTCGAGCACGACACGCAGGGGCGTGCGGGGGCCGGTGGGGCGGGCGGTGAGCAGCGGATCGTCGGCCAACGCCGTGCCGATCCCGACCATGATCGCGTCCATCCGCCCGCGCAGCGCATGGACACGGGCCCGGGAGGCCTCGCCGGAGATCCAACGGGAGTCCCCCCCGGACGTGGCGATCCGACCGTCGAGGCTCATCGCCCACTTGGCGATCACCCAGGGCCGTCCGTCGTTCACGAGCCGGCGGAACGGGGCGGTGATCCGTTCCGCCTCCGCGGCGAGCGTCCCCGTCTCCACCTCGAGGCCGGCGGCGCGGAGCCGGGCGACGCCCGCGCCCGACACCCGGGGGAAGGGATCCTCCGCAGCGATGACGACTCTCCTCACCCCGGACGCGATCACGGCGTCGGTGCAGGGGGGCGTCTTGCCGTGGTGGCAGCAGGGTTCGAGCGTCACGACCAGCGTTCCGCCCCGCGCCGAGTCGCCGGCGGCGGCGAGCGCGACGACCTCGGCGTGCGGCCCGCCGAACCGTGCATGCCAGCCCTCGCCGACGACGCTGCCGTCGTGTCCCAGGACCACGGCGCCGACCTGCGGATTCGGCTCCACCCACCCTTCGCCCCGGCGGGCCAATTCGAGCGCCCGGCGCATGGCGGCGGCTTCATCCGGCCGTTCCGACGGGGCACCCGCGGGGGAGTTCATGTCAGTCGCCGGGGGTCCAGATGGTCTTCTTCTCGCCAGCCTGGGGTGGTGACGCACCCCCGCCCGGGGTCCAGAGGCCGGTGCCGGCCGCCGGCGCCGCTCCCGGCGCCGCGCCACCCAGGGGCTCGGGGCCGGGCGTCGCCCCGCCGCGGGCGGATCGGGCCGCGGCGAGCCCCGGCAGGTCGATTCCCGCCTCCATCAGCACACCGGCGACCGCCTCCATCACGCGGGGATCGCGGGAATGGTCCCGTTGCAGATGCTCGAGGAGGCGCATCGTGTCGGTCTGGTCACCGCGTTGGAGGCGGATCTCGCCCTTGTTGAGCAGTGAGAGGATACCGCGGATATAGCCTTCTTCGGAGAGCACGTCGAGCATGCCGTCGTTCGCCTTGAGCTCCGCCGCGACCGTGCGCAACTCGGCGAGGAGTTCGAGCTTGCGGACGCTCCCCTCGGCCCGTTCCTCGAGGAATCCGAGCGCTTCCCAGCGGTCCTCCGCCGCGATGCCCGGCCTGGCGAGGATCGCCCCGGCGGCCCGTTCGGCGGCGAGGTCGAACCCGGCGTCGACGGCCATGAGGAACAGCGCCCGCAATTCCCCCTCTTCGAGATCGTCGAGTTCCACGCGGTGCCAGCGCATCGGGGGCACTTCCTCGACCGGCTTCGCCGCCCGCACCGGGCCTGCCGGCGCGAGGCCGAGGGTGGCGCGCAGCCGTCGCCACGCGGCCGCGGCGTCGGGGCGCCGGCTCGTCGCCTCCCCCTCGACGACGAGCGCCTCGACGCGTCTCCTCCCCTCCGGCGAGCCGAGCGCGGCCCGCGGGGATTTTCCGAGCAGCTCCGGGAGGGGCGTGTCGGGCCAGAGGGTCTCGAACCGCTCCCAGAGACGGGCGTGCTGTGCGGCCAGCAGCCCGTCGAGCGGTCCCGGCTCCCCCGGGGGCGTGCCTCCCGCCGGCATGGGTGGCGGCACCATGCGGAACTGGGTCGAGAGGAGCCAGGTCGTCGGCGTGGCCACCGGCAGCTGGCCGGAGTCGGGCAGCCGCACGAACCCGACCTTGCAGACCGCTCCCACGATCGTCTCCGCCTCCTTCGCGTCGGGCTCGAAACCCTGCACGACGAGCTCGGCTTCCCGGTCGGTCTGTCGTCCGAAGACGAGGAGCGACGCCAGGAGCCGCCCGGGGGCGGAGGAGGACGACGCGGCGTCGTAGACCCGCCAGGCGGAGCGCGGCGGTGCGGCGCCGCGGGAGGTCCATTCGGAGCGGTCGAAGGGCGCCGGTTCGAAACGACCGTCCTTGCGGAAACGGTCGTCGAGGAGGTCGAGGGCGTCGGCCGTGGCCTCCTCGGGGGGCAGCGTTGCCGACGCGCGCACGAAGGGGATCGTGGGGGAGCGGTCCTGGTCGGCCTCCGTCTCGAGGGCGATCGCCCTCCCGCTGGCCTCGACCGCCGCGTCGTGGTCCGGGCCCGCGAGCGCCGCCACCGTGGACCACGCCTCCGCGGCCTCGAACGGCAGGGAGAGCAGTTCGCAGGTCCGGCCGAGATTGGCGAACAGTTCCGGGCTCCCCGCCGCGACCTTCTTCAGGCTCCGGAACGTGGCGAGCGCCTTGCCGAGGCGCCACGTGCGGGCGGCCCCGAGGGCGACGTCGAACTCGTATCGGTAGGGGGCGTCCTGGGGGCAGTCCTGCCAGGGGGTGCGGGCGCGGAGCGCCGCCGGGACCCCCGCCGAGCCGATCACGGAGGCCAGCATGTGGCGGTCCTCGATCGTGCCGATCCCGGCGTCACCGAGCCACTCGACGATCCCCTGGGCGAATCCGACGTGTCCGGTCTGGGAGGCCACCTGGACGAGCGTCGCCGCGACCCGCTCGAGTTCCGGGCCGACATCCTTGCCGGCGACCTCGCGGGCCTTGTCGAAGAGCGCCGCCGCCTCCGCGACGTTCCCGTTGATGGCCTCCGCCACGGCCGACTGCCCGAGGGCGAGCGGATTGTCCGGGAATGCGGCGAGGAACCGGGCGGCGTTGGAGGCCGCCTCACCGAACCGGCGGGCCGCGAGGAGGAGCTTGGTGTGGGTCGCCATCAGACAGGCCCGGCCGGGCGTCGCGGCCGACTGCCGCTCCACCTGTTCGAGGGCGGCGGCGATCTGGTCCGCCTCGAGGAGGCGGTCGATCTGCTCGAGTTCGCCGACGAGATCGTGGCAGCAGAACTTGATCTTCTTGCCCGTTCCCCCGGGACACGCGGCGTAGGGATCGATCGGCATGCGGTGAAACCTCCCGGAAACGGGCCAGGCGCGTCGGGTGACGGCGCGAACGACGCTTCGAATGTACCAGAGAAGGGTCGGCGACCGGGCGCGGCCGGACCTCCCGCCGGGGCGGGGGCGGTCGTGCGGAAGGCGGCGGGGGCGTACACTGTCCCGGCCGGCGGCGAGTCGTCGTCCGACCGGTCCAGATGTCCCGCCGAGGAGTCGACGTCATGAAGAAGATCGAGGCCATCATCCGCCACTTCAAGCTCGAGGAAGTCAAGGACGCCCTCGCGGCCGCCGGCGTGCGCGGCATGACCGTCACCGAGGTTCGCGGGTTCGGTCGCCAGAAGGGGCACACCGAGACCTACCGCGGCACCGAGTACTCGGTCGACTTCCTCCCCAAGGTCAAGGTGGAGGTGGCGGTCAACGACGACGAGGCCCAGCGGGTGATCGACACGATCACGACCGCCGCCCGCACCGGTCAGGTGGGGGACGGGAAGATCTTCGTCACGGAACTGTTCGACGTCGTCCGGATCAGGACCGGGGAGACCGCCAAGGACGCGGTCTAGCTGTCCGTGGAAAAAGTCATCCGTGACCTTTTTCCACTCGAGACACCCCCGAAAAAGCCAAGGTTTTTCGGGGGTGTCGGCCGCCGCATCCAGCGGCGGAGCACGTTGTCCACAGCCTGCGAGGGCCCTGGCCGCACGGCATCGCCCGCAGCCGAATCAGGTCGCCAGCGGGCGGGTCATCTCCGCCGGAACGACCCAGCGGTCGTAGTCCTCGGCCGTGACGTATCCCGAGGCCACGGCGGCCGCCTTGAGGCTCGTCCCCTCGACATGGGCCTTCTTGGCGATCTTCGCCGCCTTCTCGTAGCCGATGTGGGTGTTGAGCGCCGTGACGAGCATCAGCGACTCGTCGAGATGCTGCTGGATGCGGGAGAGGACCGGCTGGATTCCCGTCGCGCAGTGGATCCGCATCGAGTCACAGGCGTCGGCCACGAGGTCCGCGCTCTCGAGGACGTTGTGGATCATCACCGGCTTGTAGACGTTGAGCTGGAAGTTCCCCTGCGATCCGGCGAAGGCGACGGTCGCGTCGTTCCCGAACACCTGGGCGCAGACCATGGTCATGGCCTCGCACTGCGTCGGATTGACCTTGCCGGGCATGATCGAGCTGCCCGGCTCGTTCTCCGGGATGGAGATCTCGCCGATGCCGCAGCGCGGCCCGGACGCGAGCCAGCGGATGTCGTTGGCGATCTTGAGCAGCGCCATCGCCAGGCCGCGCTCGGCGGCGCTCACCTCCACGAGCGCGTCGTGCGCGGAGAGGGCGGCGAACTTGTTGGCCGCCGAGACGAAGGGGTGGCCGGTCTCCCTGGCGATGAACCGGGCGGCCTCGTCGCCGAATCGGGGGTGGGCATTGAGTCCCGTGCCCACGGCGGTGCCGCCGATGGCGAGCTCGTAGAGCCCGGGCAGCGCGCGCTCGATGCCCGCGATCCGGTCGTCGAGTTGCGCACGCCAACTCGACACCTCCTGGCCGAGGGTGATCGGCGTGGCGTCCTGGAGGTGGGTACGACCGATCTTGACGACGTCGGCGGAGCGCCGCTCGAGGTCGGCGAAGACGTCGCGCAGGCTCCGCACCGCGGGCAGCAGGCGGTCGTGGATCGTCTCGACCGCCGCGATGTGCATCGCCGTGGGGAACGTGTCGTTCGATGACTGGCCCCGATTGACGTCGTCGTTGGGGTGGACCGGCGCCTTCGACCCCATGGTGCCGCCGGCGATCTCGATGGCACGGTTGGAGATCACCTCGTTGGCGTTCATGTTCGACTGCGTACCGCTGCCGGTCTGGAAGACGACGAGCGGAAAATGGTCGTCGAGCGTGCCGGCGATCACCTCGTCGGCGGCCTGCGCGATGAGCCTCACCTTCTCCGGAGGGAGTTGCCCGAGCTCGCCGTTGGCCAGGGCGGCCGACTTCTTGAGGATCCCGAGCGCCCGCTTCACCGCCCGGCCCCACTGGAAGCGTTCGACGCCGATGCGGAAGTTGTCGCGGGACCGCTCGGTCTGGGCCCCCCAATAGCGGTCGGAAGCCACCTGGACGGCTCCCATGCTGTCGGTCTCGGTGCGGGTGGCGGTGTTGGACATGGTCGGTTTCCGGAGGTTCGTGGCGGGGGAGACGACGATTTTCGGCCGTCGCCTCCGGAGTGCAAGACTGGTACGATTTCCGGTTCGGGAGCACGTTCGCGACCGGCCTTCCCGGACCACCCCCCAACGAGGCACCATGATCCTGGTCACCGGCGGCGCCGGCTTCATCGGCAGCAACTTCGTCCTCGACTGGCTCGCCGCGCACGACGAGCCGGTCGTCAACCTCGACAAGCTGACCTACGCCGGAAACGTGCGCAATCTCGCCGCGCTCGAGGGTGACCCCCGGCACCGCTTCGTGCGCGGCGATATCGGCGACCGGCCGCTCGTCGAGGGGCTGCTGGCGGAGCACCGTGTGCGGGCGATCGTGCACTTCGCGGCGGAGAGTCACGTCGACCGCTCGATCCACGGTCCCGCGGAGTTCGTGGACACGAACATCGTCGGCACGTTCCGGCTGCTCGAGGCCGCGCGTGCCCACTGGTCGGCGTCGCCGGCCGCCGAGCGCGACGCCTTCCGGTTCCTCCACGTGTCGACCGACGAGGTCTTCGGCACGCTCGCCCCGGACGATCCGCCGTTCCGCGAGACCAACCAATACCTTCCCAACAGCCCCTACGCGGCGAGCAAGGCGGCGAGCGACCATCTCGTCCGCGGCTATCACCACACCTACGGCCTGCCGGTCCTGACCACGAACTGCTCGAACAACTACGGGCCCTGGCAGTTCCCCGAGAAGCTGATCCCGCTGGTGATCGCCAACGCCCTGGCGGGCAAGCCGCTGCCGATCTACGGGGACGGCCGGCAGGTGCGTGACTGGCTCTACGTGGGCGACCACTGCACCGCGATCCGCCGGGTGCTCGAGGCGGGCCGTCCCGGCGAGGTGTACTGCGTGGGCGGTTCGAGCGAGAAAGCCAACATCGACGTCGTCAACACGCTGTGCGCGATCCTCGACGACGCCCGTCCCAGGCCCCACGGGGCCAGCTACCGTGACCAGATCACGTACGTGAAGGATCGCCCGGGGCACGATCGCCGTTACGCGATCGACGCCCGCAAGATCGGCGGCGAACTCGGCTGGAAGCCGGCGGAGACCTTCGAGAGCGGGCTCCGGCGTACGGTGCACTGGTATCTGGACCACCAGGCATGGGTCGATGACGTCACCAGCGGCGCGTACCGCGAGTGGGTCGCCAAGCACTACGCCTCCTGATCCCATCCCGGCCGGACTCCGGCCGAACCCCGATCCACCGGAAACCGACCATGAGGAATCGCAAGGGCATCATCCTCGCAGGCGGCAGCGGCACGCGGCTCCACCCGGTGACGCTCGCCGTCAGCAAGCAACTCCTGCCGGTGTACGACAAGCCGATGATCTACTACCCGCTCAGCGTCCTCATGCTCGCGGGGGTGCGCGAGATCCTCGTGATCTCCACGCCGCAGGACACCCCGCGCTTCCGCGAGCTCCTCGGCGACGGCTCGTCGTGGGGGGTGTCGCTCGAGTACGCCGTGCAGCCGCGGCCGGAGGGGCTGGCACAGGCGTTCATCATCGGGGCCGACTTCGTGGGCCGCGGGCCGTCGGTGCTGGTCCTCGGCGACAACATCTTCTACGGCCACAAGCTCGGCGAACGCCTCCGGGAGGCGTCGATGCAGGACCACGGCGCGACGGTCTTCGCCTATCCGGTCGCCGATCCGGAGCGGTACGGCGTCGTCGAGTTCGACGCCACGGGTCGGGCGAAGACGATCGAGGAGAAGCCCGCCGCGCCGCGCAGTCGCTTCGCCGTCACGGGGCTCTACTTCTACGACGAGCAGGTGGTGGACATCGCCGCCCACATGAAGCCGAGCGCCCGGGGCGAGCTCGAGATCACCGACGTCAACCGCGTCTACCTCGAACGTGGCGAGTTGTCGGTGCAGACCATGGGCCGGGGCGACGCCTGGCTCGACACCGGTACCCACGAGAGCCTGCTCGAGGCGGGCCAGTTCATCCAGTCGCTGGAGAAGCGTCAGGGGCTGAAGATCTGCTGCCCCGAGGAGATCGCCTGGAGGAACGGCTGGATCGACACCCCCCAGCTCGAGCGCCTGGCGGCGCCGCTCGCCAAGAGTGGCTACGGGTCCTACCTGCGCGAGCTGGCTGCGGAGGGCCTTTCCTGATGAAGGTCGTCGAGACTCCGATCCCCGGGGTGCTGGTCCTCGAGCCGAAGGTCTTCGAGGATGCCCGGGGCTGCTTCTTCGAGAGCTTCAACCACGCCGCGTTCGAGGCGGCGATCGGCGCGGAGGTCCGTTTCGTCCAGGACAATCACAGCGTCAGTCGCGGGCCCGTGCTCCGCGGTCTCCACTACCAGGAGGGCCGGCCCCAGGGGAAGCTGGTGCGGGTGGTGGCGGGCAGCGTGTTCGACGTGGCCGTCGACATCCGCCCCGATTCCCCCACGCGGGGACGTTGGTTCGGGATCGAGCTTTCGGCGGCGAACCGGCGGCAGCTCTGGATTCCCGCCGGTCTCGCGCACGGGTTCCTGGTGACGGCGCCGGAGGCCGAGTTCCTCTACAAGACCACCGACTACTACGCCCCCGCCTGCGAGCGCTGCATCGTCTGGAACGATCCGACCCTGGCGATCGACTGGCCGTTGGCCTCCGAGCCGATCGTCTCGGCGAAGGACGCCCAGGGCCGCCGCTGGGAAGGCTGATCCCGGCCGCGGTCAGGGAGCGGTCAGGGGGCGGGAGCGCCGGAGGCCACGCGCCGGAAAACGTGGGTGAAGAACGGTTCCGGACGGAGGCGGTCCACCCAGAGCCTGCGGATCCGCCGCTGCAGTTCGATGAAATCCGTGTCGGTGATCCGGGAGTGGAACGCGACCAATCGCTCGCCGATCTTCGGCAGGTCGCGATCCTCCACCCAGACCGAATGGGATTTCCAGTCGATCTCGCTCTCCAGCGGCAGTACGCATCCGGTGTTCACGAACAGCGGGATGCGTCCCGCCGAGAGGATCTCGTAGAACCGGACGGAGTGGTTTCCCTTCCCGCGCATCGCCAGGCCGTAGGGGCAGGCGAGCAGGTTCGACAGGAACGCCTCCCGTTCGTCAGCGAGCGGATGGTCCCGACGGAACGCCGACAGCGGCGCGGCCCCCAGGTATTTCGACCGTTCCACGAACCGGCAGTCGACCCTGGCGTCCCGCCGCAGCGCGGACAGGACCTTGGCGCGGAACGACAGGCCGGCCACCTTCTGGCCGGCACCGACGAGCCGCAACAACGCCCGCGAGAGGGGAGTGCCCACGAAGCCACAGAATCCGACGACCGGCTTGCCGCGCTTCGGCACCGGATCGCCCGCGGCGCCGTCGGTCTCCAGGCGGATGTCGTGGATGAAGACGGGGTGGGCCCGCTCGTGGGGGAGCCGCGTGAAGATCGAACCGCGGTAGAGCGTCCCGTAGGAGAGCCGGGAGGGGGGCAGACGCTCGTCGTGGCTGAAGAACACGCACGGCTTGCCGGCCGTTCGTGCCGCGTCGGCCACGCGGGCGGTCTCCGGACCGTCCTCGTAACCGTGCGGGAAGACGACGACGTCGCAATCCCCGACCTCCGGCACCACGGTCCAGTGTTCCTGGAACACGTCGGCCAGTTCACGTCCGAAATGGACCGTCGTGTTCGCCGACACGACGGGGTCGTTCGCGAACGCCGCCCAGGCGAACATCACGAGCGGCCGACCGGGCGTGAGGCCCTTGAAGCAGATGCGAACCGTCATGGCGACTCCGGTGGGGGAAGTCCGTCCGCGGGTCGGCACGGACGATCCGGGAGGGCGTCGCATCGGATCGTGCGGCCACCGCTCCGACCGATCATATGCCATCGGCGGGGGCGGTCCTACGGGCTTCCGCGGCGGCCCGGTCGCCGGAAGGATCCTCCTGCCGCGACCATTCGCATGCCGCGCGGCGCCGTTCGGATCCCGGGAGGTCGGCGGTGAACCCGGCGCCGCCCGCCGGGCCCTTTCCGGCGCGGGTGGCGCGGGTCAGGTGACCGTGCGGTACCAGCGGTCGGTGAACGCCAGGGCCCACACCAGATTGAGCGTCTGGGCGGGAAGCATTCTGCCTCTAGCGAGCATGTCGCAGGCACGGAGGATGGGCTCCGGACAGACCGATGCGGCGATCGGCGACGTCGCATCCGCCACGGCCCGGAGATGCTCGAGGAAGCGACGGTCGTGGAACACGGAGCCCCGGGGGTCGACGAAGCCGCTCTTCGTTCGGTAGACGTACGACCGCGGCACGTGACGCGCGAGTGAGGCCTTCAGGCAGGCCTTCGGCTCGCTCGTATCCCACGACGCGGCCTCGCCCACCGCCAGGGATACGATATCGTCGGTCAGGAACGGGAAGAGCACCCTGTGCCCCGCCGCCTCGTAGAGCGGGAACGCCTTCTGGGCGAAGACGTTGGCGCAGGTCAGTGCGAGATCGGCCGCCACGACCCGCGAGGCCGGCGAGTTCCCGGCCCAGCCCTCGATCCACGACACGAGAAGCGCATCGACCGCGGGTCGGCGGTCACACCGGTAGAAGATCCCCGCCAGCGGATTCTGGGCGACGACGGCGGCGACGAAGGACAGGTCGGCCGCGCGGCGCAGCACGCGTCCCAGGCTTTCCAGTCGTCCTGACCGTGCCCACAGGAATTGGCCGTAGGCCGCCGCCGCGGCACGTCGCACGAGGCGCGGCGTGCTGAACACCCTCTCCCATGCCGCCACCTTCGCGATCATGCCGAACGCCCCGTCGGCGCCCGTGCCGTCGATGATCGTCCGCCGTCGACCGTCGAGGAGTTCGAGGACCGAGAGGGCCAGGTCGGTGGTCGGTGCCGTGGAGTAGTCGCCGAACGGGAGGGGATAGACCTTCCCCGGTGCTTCGAGGCAGGCCGTCACCGCCGCCCTCCCGGAGACGCGGACGAACCGCAGGCCGAGCGTCCGCGCCATCTGCTCGGCGAGGCGGCTCTCTTGATCGTCGTCGCCGAAGCTGTAGTGTGCGAGGAGGGCGTCACGATACCCGGTCGCCGCCAACCGGCTGGCGAGGAATCCGGAGTCCACGCCGCCGCTGAACAGCAGCACCGGATCGCTCTCCCGGACATGCTCCCGGAGGTACGCGTCGACGATCCCCTCGAGCAGGTCGGCCTGCCGTTCGACCGGCAGACGCTCGCAGTCCGGCCGCTTGCCGAGCGTCACCGGGCCCACCGGCGTCGTCCCCTGGTAGCGGTACCCTGGCACGAAGCGGGCGACACCCTCCCAGGGCGAGAGCGGCGGGACGATGGCCCCGAACTTGAGCACGCTGAAGACGGCGCTCGCGTCGACGGTGCGCGTGCCGCTGGCGATCCCGGAGGCGGAGGCACCCGAGCGTCCAGCGGCGTCATGGAATCGCGGCCGGGGCCCGCAGGGCGGGAATGCCAGGTCAGTGGGGGTCATCGACGGCCTCGCTCCGACATCGACCAGGAAGCGGCCGACGCCTCCGGAGGGGGCGGCGACCACCCCACCAGTATGAATCGGCCGGGAACCGTGCCGAAGACCAACCCGATAACGTGGCGGCGGACACGGCGGTGCCGGGGGGCTTGGTCCCCCCGCCCCCCTCTCGCCAGCCGTACGTCAGGCCGTCGGGCGGGGAAACCGCCCCAGCGGGAGCCTCGCGACCTCTACGGGGACGGCGAGGGCCGAGGCGAGCGATCCGGCGCCCGAGGGCTGCACACGGCGTCCCGGAATGGCATCGTCCCCGGCCGAGGGGGCCAGGCGTCGGGCGGGGGAACCTCCGGCGGCGTCGTGATCCGGCCAGAACCGGCCGGAGGGCCGGACGATCGTCCGGCCGCGAGTCGGCGGACGCCCCGGTGTGACCCTCGCAGGCCGGTCCCTCTCGATGGTCCGACGACCCGTCGGCTGCCGGAGTTCGGGCCGCGGAGGGACGTGTCGCGTGCCGCCACGACTCCCGGTTTCCGGCCGGGTTGCGACACGGCGGCGTATCGCTCCCTCCCCCTGGGATCGGATGATCATCCATGGCGGCCTGCTTCGGCGAGCGTCTCCCGTGCCCAGTCGAGGAGTGCGGGATAGGAGGGGACCGAGTGCTTCGTCCGATCGTCCCGCGTCTTCCGGTCCTCGCCGGCCGACACGATCGCCGCCGTCCGCACTCCGGCGTTCCTCCCGGCGTGCCAGTCGCAGGGAGAATCACCGATCATCCACGCCGCTTCCGCCTGAATGCCGTACCGGCTCAGCATCTCGAGGATGAACCTCGGGGACGGCTTGCGGTATACGGCCGGGGCATCGGGATGCTCCGGGGCGATGCACACCGCGGTGAACGGTTCGTCGCCCAGGCCGAGGAGGGCGATCATCCGTCGGTTGACCGCGTCGACGTCCTCGAGGGTGAAATAGCCCCGTCCGACGCCCGACTGGTTGGTGAACAGGAAGAGTTTCACGCCGTGTGCCAACGAGGTCGCCAGGGCCTCGCGCACGCCGGGGAGCAGCACGACCTCCTCGGGCCTCGAAAGGTAGGGCACGTGCTCGATGAGGGTGCCGTCCCGGTCGAGGAACAACCCCCGTACCGGCGGTGCGGCATCCCTGCGGGGCAGCGCCGCTCCTGCCGCGGGAAGACCGCCGCCGATGTCTTTCATCGTCGCACCGCCTCCCGCGCCCAAGCCGGGATCGCGGTCTGTGCTTCGGCGAAGGACTCGGGGATCCCGATGTCGATGAACGGGCCGTCGAGGATCGTGCCGGCGAGCGAGCCCCGGGAGCATGCCGCCTCGAGGACGTCGTGTTCGAAGGAGAACCTCTCTCCCGCCGGCCAAGGCACGCGTGCGGTCTCGAGCAGGTAGGCCCCGGCGTTGATCAGTCCCTCGGGGATCGCCCGCTTCTCGTGGAAGGCGGTGAGCCAGTCGCCGGCGAGGGTCACGGTGCCGTACCGGTCGGGGTTCTTCATCCGCTTCAGTCCCACCGTGACCGGAGCACCCGTCCGGTCGGCCACGGCGGTGAATCGCTCGGCCTGCCAGGCCGCGAACGTGTCCCCGTTGACGGCGAGGACGTGCGGCGTGGTGGTGCGGGTACATCCCAGGCGGATCGCCCCGCCCGTGCCCAGCGGTTCGTCCTCCCGGCTCACCACGATCGACAGGCCGGGATAGCCCCCGCCGTAGCGGTCCTCGATCGACTCGCTGCCGTATCCGGTGGCGAGCACGACGCGCCCGATCCCGTGCGCGCGCAGGTCGTCGAGCAGCCAATCGAGGAAAGGTCGGTCCGCGACGGGGGCGAGCGCCTTCGGCGTCGCGCCGACGACGCTGCGCAGACGGGTCCCGAGACCACCGGCGAGGACGATGGCCTCGGTGATCGCGTTCATCGGTCGCTCCGCGGGCAGCACCGTTCCTCGACGAGGGCGCAGAGGATGTGACCGATGACGATGTGGCTCTCCTGGATCCGGGGAGTGCTGTCGCTCGGCACGCGGATGCACAGGTCGACCGCCTCGACCAGCCGCCCGCCGCCACGTCCCGTGAGGCCGACCGTCACCATCCCCATGGCCCGTGCCTCGCTCATCGCGGCGAGGATGTTCTTGGAATTGCCCGACGTGGTGAGTCCGACGAGGACGTCGCCGGGGCGGCCCAGCCCCCGGACCTGCCGGGAGAAGGTGTGCTCGTATCCGTAATCGTTGCCGATCGCGGTGAGAACCGACGTGTCGGTCGTCAGCGCGAGCCCGGCGAGCGCGTCGCGGTCGTAGTAGAAACGGCTCACGAGCTCGCCGGCGAGGTGCTGGGCGTCGGCCGCGCTCCCTCCGTTTCCCGCGAAGAGCACCTTGCCACCGGCTTGCAGCGTGCGGACCAGGGCGTCGGCGGCCTGCTCGATCAGGTCGAGGAGACCGGGATCGGCGAGGAGACGCTGCTTGACTTCGATCGACTCGACGAGATGGTCGCGGAGGGTGGGCATCAACGGGTGCTCCAGGAGTGGGCGCCGACGGAGGTGAAATGGACTGGCGAGGCCCGGCCGCCGAGTGCGTCGAGGGCGCGGAGGACGGCCGGTCTGAGGATCGGATCGCAGAGGAAGAACATGAATCCGCCACCGCCCGCCCCCGACACTTTCCCCGCCAGCGCACCGGCGCCCCGGGCGACGTCGAAGGCGTGGTCGATGATCGGGCTGGCGATGCCGGCGGCGGACCGCTTCTTCGCCTCCCAGGAGCGGTTGAGGATCGCGGCGATGTCGTCGAAATGCCCGCCGAGCAGCGCCGCCTTGAAGGCATGGCATTCCCGCTTCAGTTCGTGCAGCGCGTCGAGGCTGCGCGTGTTGCCGCCGCGGGCGTTGTCCGACTGCTGCTTGATGATGCTGGCGCTGTCGCGGCTCACGCCGGTGAAGTAGACCAGCATCCGGCTCTCGAACTCGTGGACGACCCGCTCCTTCACGCGGAGCGGATTGACGATGACACGATCGTCGGCCCCGAACTCGGTGAAGTTGATCCCCCCGAACGCGGCGGAGTACTGGTCCTGCTTGCCCCCCTGGAGCCCGAGATCCACGCGCTCGATCCGATAGGCGAGATGGGCCAGATCGTATTCCCCGAGGGGAAGCTCGTTGTATTCCGCCATGGCCTGGAGCATGGCGACGACGAGGGTGGACGAGGATCCCAACCCCGATCCCATCGGCGCGTCACAGGAGGTGGTGAGGGTCAACGACATCGGCTTGCCGGTCATCTGCACGATGCGGTTGTAGAGCCCTCGGTGGAGACGCAGCCCCTGGCTCGGGTCCAATTCGGCGACGGCGGGGCATTCGTCGCGCCGGTCGAGATCGCTCGCGACGAACACGACACGGCCGTCGTCGCGTGGTTCGATCGAGGCGATCGCGTAGCGGTCGATGGTCGCGGAGAGGACGCAGCCGCCGTGCAGTTCGCAGTACGGCGAGACGTCGGTGCCGCCTCCGGCGAGTCCGATCCGCAGGGGGGCCCGGGCACGGATGATCAAGCGTTGTCCCTCCTCAACTGGTCGCGCCACCATTCGAGCATGTCGCCGATCGTCTGCTTCAGCGGGATCCGCTGTTCCCAGCCGGTCCGGACCGTCAGCCGGGACGAGTCGCCGAAGATCACCGGTTCGTCCGTGGGGCGGAGGAGACTCGGATCGGGCACCACGGCGATCGGCACCTTCGCCTGGCCCACCACCGTGTCGACGACCTCCTGCATGGTGTACACGTGCCGCCCGCTGATGTTGTACACCTCGCCCGGCCGACCCCGCTGGATCACCGCCTCAATCGCCCGGCAATGATCCTCCACGTACAGCCAGTCGCGAACGTTGAGCCCGTCTCCATAGATGGGCAGTGGTTTCCCGTGGACCGCATTCAGGATCATCAACGGGATCAGCTTTTCGGGAAACTGACGGGGGCCGTAATTGTTGGAACAGTTGGTCGTGAGGACCGGCAACCCATAGGTGTGGTGAAACGCCCGGACA
>CAZMOU010000007.1:29809-54893 GCA_964567835.1 uncultured Chitinophaga sp.
CCGGCTCGGCCGACTGCGACAGGAGGACGAGCGCCCGCACCAGGTCGCGGACGTCGGTGATGGCCCGCCTCGTGGAGAGATTCCCGACGCGCAGGGAGGGCTGGAGGCCCATCTCGACCTCCACGGCACGGCGGGTGAAGTCGCTCGTGGCGTCGCCGACCTTCCGCGGGCCGGTGGTGTTGAAGATCCGGGCCCTCACCGTGCGGATCCGATCGCTGCGGAAATACTGGAAGGCGAGCAGATCCTGCCCCACCTTGCTGACGCCGTACGGGTGGAGCGGCAGGAGCGGCGCGTCCTCCACGATCGGGGTCCGTTCCGGCGTCAGGCTCGCGCCGTACTCGGCGCTCGAGCAGGCGACCACGACGACCGGGTCGTAGGAAGGCTCCCGCTGCCGGACGATCTTGACGGCCTCGCAGACGTTGACGGTGCCGGTGAGGTTGATGTCGAGCGTCTCCGCGGGGCGCTCCCACGAGACGGTGGGGAAGCTCTGCGCGGCGAGGTGATGGATGACCGCCGGACGGAACCGATCGACCAGGCCGAGCACGCGGAAGGGATCACGGATGTCGCACTCGAACAGGTCCGCCCGGTCGCGGAGTTCCCCCACGCGCACCGTCGAGTTGAAGTACAGCCCGACCGGCCGGACGCCGGCGGCGGCGTAGTGGTCGGTCATGTGCGAACCGACCATGCCGCCGATCCCCGTGATCATCACCCTGTCGGTCATGGTGGTCCCTCGAGTGCCAGACGGAGGCATTGCTCGGCCCTCTCCCTGGAGAACCTGCCCCGGACATAGGCCAATTGGTCGGTCACCTGCCGCATCCATCGGTCGCGGTCCTCGTGGGCGGCGATCGATTCGGACGCGAAGGCACCCGGATCATCGCACCCCCGCAGGTCCGACGGAAGGTCCGGGAGGCCCTCGATGCCGATGGCGGTGCTGACGACGGGCAGGCCGTTCCGCATCGCCTCCACGGTCTTCCCCTTCACGCCGGCGCCGTAGCGCAGCGGCACCACGGCCACCCGGGAGGAGCGGTAGAGTTCGGCGAGCCGGCGATCGTCGACGAATCCGTGGAGGGTGAGCCCGGGGTCGCGGCGCTCGAGGATCTCGCGCGGGGCGTTGCTCCCGGCGACGTGGAGCGTGGCGGAGGGCAGCCGGGAGCGGACCAGCGGCCACACCTCGTCGAGGAACCATTCCAATCCGTCGACGTTGGGCCGGTGGGCGAACCCCCCCACGAAGAGGAAACCCGAGCGGGCCCCGTCCTCCGGGCGGAGGGTTGCGAGATCGTCCCAGTAGAACACCGGAAAGACGACGTGGTCGATGTTCGGCAGGAGTCCCGCCACGATGCGCGACTCCTCCGACGAGATCGACAGGTTGCAGTGCATCCGTTCGATCACCCGGCACTCGCGCCGTTTCCAATCCTCGGCGCGGCGGGCCGCGGCCGGGTCTCCGGTGAGCGCGTAGGCCCGCTCCTCGCGGATCCAGTGGAGGTCGTGGCCGTAGTAGGCGCGCCGGGCCCGCGGACAGGACCTGATCACCTCGTCCAGGAACCGCTCGGTGGCTTCCGGACGACAGAAGAGCACGGCGTGGATTTCCCGCTCGTGCTCGCGGAACCATCCGCGCCAACCGCGCTCCATCCGTTCTCCCGCCAGGATCTCGATCCCCTCCTGCTCGAGGAGGCCGCGGTAGCCGGGATCATGGTCGAAGTCCGCCGGCAGGAACTTGACGTCATGGCCCATGTCGACCGCCAGACGCAGGTATTGGAAGACCGTGCGGCTCCCGGCGTCCCGGTCGGGAGTGGGGACGTGGTGGTCGATCACCACCACGGTGTTCCGATCGCCGGACCGTCCGGCCCGCGACCGCCCCGGGGCCGCCGCGGGCCGTGCGCCGCGGGCCCACGCGGCGACGAATCGGGCCCTGTCACGTGCGCCGTCCGAACCCGCGTCCGTCGGCTCCGCCGCGATGCCGTCCGCCGCGTCGATGCGCACGATCACCGCCGATGGCTGGAGCAGGGTACGGAGGCCGGCCTCGCGCACGCGGAAGGCGAAGTCGACGAGCGCGGCGGAGATGGTGGCGTAGTCGTCGCGGAATCCGCCGAGGCGATTCCAGACCGCAGCGGGCACCATGACCGCGGTGCCGGCGAACGCGTCACACTCCCGGACCCAACTGAACTCCGGTGCGAGCGGGTCGCCGTGCAGCCCACGCGGCTCGACACTCCCGTCGGCATGGACCGTGCTCCCCGCCTCGCCGAGACGGCCGTCGGGGAGGACGACCTTGGCACCGACCAACCCGGCATCCTGCCGGCGTCGCAGCAGGGAGTGCATCGCGCCGACCGACCCGGCTTGCACCTGTGGCCCACCGAGGAGGAAACAGAGATGCCCGCCACGGGCCCGCGCGGCGGCGGAGACCGCCGCGGCACGGAGTCCCTGTTGCCGATCGCTCCTCACGATCGACAGCCCCTCCACCCAGCGCGTGGCGAAACGCGTGTCGTCGCCGCTGGCGTCGTCCGCGAGGACGATCTCGTAGTCGAGGTCGGGTTCCGCCGCGACGATGCTCCGGATGCAGGCGTGGGTCCGGTTCCAGCCGTCGCGGACCGGGATGATCAGCGACACCGCGGGAGCCGCCGCCGGGCGGACGACGATCGGCTCCCAGTCGCGCGACGGGGCCGCGCCGGCGACGGTCGCGCCAGGGGGCGAGAGCGGAAGGATCACGAGGTCGAGGCGTTCCGTCCGTCGGGGAACCGACTGGGCGGCCAGACGCTTGCGGAACGCGCGCAGGTCGCCCGACAGCAGCAAGCGCAGGCCGGACACGACCTTCGCCGGCGACATGCGCCGCAGGAACCCGGCGATGCGGCCGAAGCCCGGCCCCGGGGGTCGAGGCTGGTCCTGCCCTGCCGGAGAAGGTGGCTTCACGCAAGCCCTCCCGCCGGTGCGGAAACCGGATCGATCAGGGGCATGCAGCTGGAACGCACGGTCGGCCGTGATTCGTCGGGAAAGGACGGGATGCCCGCCGCCGGACCGGACGGGCTCGCCTCGAGGGTGCGGTCACGGGCGGGTGCCACGGGGTGCGATGGTCCTCACCGGCGCAGCTTCATCGTGGAGGTCGCCGGTGAGAGGATGAACGGATCCATCTTCTTCCGGTGGGCGTCGATCATCAGCCTCGCGTAGAGCGTCGAGAACCGTAGGCGGTTCAGCCACGTGTCCTTGGAGAGGACCATGTACCGGAGGTACGACCGTGCCGCCTTCGCCGTCCAGTAGGCGTAGATCGCGAAGCTGCCCCGGCGCATCATCGCCCAGTACTTGTTGCGGATGCCGTAGAGCTCCTTCCAATCCACGGTGCCGGCGGTGCGGGGGGCGTACACCTGATGGCGGATGACGGCGTCGGTGTTGACGACGATGGTGGTGTGTTTGGCGATCCGCAGGGTGAACTCGGTGTCGTCGAACCAGATGAAGAAGTGCTCCATCGGCAAACCCGCCTCGCCCACGACCCGGGCTGTGAAGAACGGGCCGACGAACGCGTTCGCCGACACCTCGTAGAGATTCCGCCCCGGCTCGAGCTTGATCCCGCGCTCGTTCATCCAGGGGGAGTGCAGCTTGTGGTGGTAGAGCTGCGGAACCCCGTCGGTCCCGACGATCAACGGGCAGACGCACTCCCGCTCGCCCGGCACGAGCGTGTTCTCGAGGTGCATCAGGCAGTCGCGGTCGGGATAGGAATCGTCGTCCATCACCCAGATGGCGTCGGCCCCGAGTTCCAGCGACCGCTTCACGCAGGCATGGAATCCTCCGGACGCGCCGGTGTTTCGCGGCAGGGTGACGACGTCGATGCGGTCGTTCGCCCGACGGAGTTGCTCGACGAACGCGGGCGTCCCGTCGGTGCTGGCATTGTCCACGATCACGATGAAGTCGATGGGCCGTGACTGACCCTCGAGCGCATCAATGCACTTGCGGAGCATTTCCGGCCGATTGTGGGTCACCACGGCTGCAGCGATCTTCATGAAAACGCTCCAAGATTCTGGCCGACGCCGTGAGCGCGGCTCCGACCACCTGATCCATGTTGTAATACCGGTACTCGGCGAGGCGCCCGACGAACGTCACGTCCGTGCACTGGTTGGCGAGATCGCGGTAGAGGCGGTGCACGCGCTCGTTCTCCTCGGAGGGCACCGGGTAGTACGGGTCGCCGGTCGCCGAGGGAAACTCCTTGGACACGGAGGTGCCCTTCACCTGCTGGCCGGTGAGGTGCTTGTACTCGGCGATCCTCGTGTACTCGTGGCGGTTCGGGTAGTTGATCGCCCCCACCGGCTGGTGCAGATCCTCGTCGGGAAAATGCTCGTACTCGAAGCGCAGGCTCCGGTAGGGGAGCCGGCCGTGCCGGTAGTCGAAGTAGGCGTCGATGGGGCCCGTGTACACGACGTGACGGTGACGGATCGTGTCCCGGACCGACTCGAAGGTCGTCTCGAGCTGCACGGTGATGAGGGGCGAGTCGAGCATCCGCTCGAACATCTTCGTGTATCCCTCGGTGGGAATGAGTTGATAGGTGTCGGTGAAGTACCTGTCGTCGTCGTTGGTGCGCGTGGGGATCCGCGCGGCGACGCTGGCCGCCAGTTCGGAGAGGTCTTTGCCCCACTGCTTCCGGGTGTAGCCGCGGAAGAACTTGTCGCACAGGTCGTGGCCCACCTGCGACAGCACCGCGTCCTCGCTCGTCTCCACCCGCTGCATCTCGACCCTCACCGAAGCGAGATACGAGGCGACCTCGTCCTCGGTGAGGTTCAGGCCGTAGAGCTTGTTGATGGTGGTGCGGTTGATCGGGATCGGCACCAGTTGGCCGTCGACGTCGGCGAGCACGCGGTGCTCGTAGAAACGCCAGGTCGTGAACCGCGACAGGTATTCGACGATCCGCTTGCTGTTGGTGTGGAAGCAGTGCGGTCCGTACGGGTGGATCAGCACGCCGTGCTCGTCGTACCGATCGAAGGCGTTCCCCGCGATGTGGGAGCGCTGGTCCACGACGTGCACCCGGAAGCCCGCCTCGGCGAGTTGCTGGGCGCATATCGACCCGGCGTAACCGGCGCCAGCGATGAGGAAATCGACGTCCATGGTGCCTCGCGTGAAGGATGAACTACCGGGGAATGGTATTCAGTACCCGCTCAAAAGGAAGCGGACGCCCGGCCCGCGTGGGGGGATGCGAGGCCGGCGCCCCGGCGGCCACCCCGCACGGCCCGGCGGGGCGCGGGTGGCAGGGCTCCCCGCGGACGGAAACGGTCGGCACGGGGCCGGACGACCGCGGGGTGGGTGGGGGGACGCTCATGCCCGGGCCTGCGGAGGGGAGATGCCGAAAGGGGGGACAGCGAGGGCCGCGTCGCGGAGGCGGGCGACGATGCGCGGCGCGGCGGCACCGTCGCCGTAGGGGTTGATCGCCTCGCTCATGCGCCGATAGAGGCCGGGGTCGGTGAGCAGCGCCGTCACCCTGTCGACGATCGGGCCGCACCGCGCGCCGACGAGTTCGACCGTGCCCGCCGCCACCGCTTCCGGCCGCTCCGTCGTGTCGCGCATGACGAGCACCGGCTTGCCCAGGCTCGGAGCCTCCTCCTGGACGCCGCCGGAGTCGGTGAGGATCACGCGGCTGGAGTCCATGAGGGCCACGAACTCGCTGTACGCCTGCGGCGGCACCAGGCGGATGTTGCCCCGGTCGCCGAGTCGTTCGTAGACCGGCTTCTGCACGTTCGGATTGAGGTGCACCGGGTAGACGAACTCGTGGTCGGTGAACCGGTCGGCCAGACGAGCGAGGGCGTCGCAGATCTCGGCGAACCCGCCGCCGAAGTTCTCGCGGCGGTGGCCGGTGACGAGGACGAACGGCCGGTTCCGCCATCCCGCCCCGAGGAGCGCGTCGATCCGGGCGTCGATCTCCCCGCGCACCTCCGGCCGCCGTTGACGCTCGACCTCCATGAAGAGCGCGTCGATCACCGTGTTGCCGGTGACGTGGATGGTGGAGGGATCCACGCCCTCGCGTCGGAGGTTGTCGGCCGACCCGTCGGTGGGGGCGAAATGGATGCCGACGAGGGGGGTCGCCAGCCGCCGGTTGGCCTCCTCGGGGAAGGGCGACCAGATGTCGCCGGTGCGGAGCCCCGCCTCCACGTGGCCGACCGGGATACGGCGGTAATAGCACGCCAGCGCCGCCATCAGCACCGTCGTCGTGTCCCCCTGGACGAGGGCCACGTCTGGCCGGATCGTGTCGAGCGCCCCGTCGATGGCGGCCAGCAGCCGGGACGAGAGGCCCGCCAGCGTCTGGTTCGGCTGCATCACGTCGAGCGTGTGGTGGACCGGCAAGCCGAACAGGTCGACGACCTGACGCAGCATCTCCCGATGCTGGCCTGTCGAGACGACGACCGGTTCGAGCGCGTCGGAGCGCTCGAGCGCCTTGATCACCGGGGCCATCTTGATGGCCTCGGGGCGGGTACCGATGAAGACGGCGACGCGTGCTCTTGTCATCGTGGGCCGGATGGGTCAGGGGGCGGGATCACCGCGGGCGACGGTGTCGAGGACGTGGGTGAAGAACGCCACGGGCACGAGCCGGTTCTCCCAGAGGCGGCGGAGTTCCTCCTGCCTCTCGCGGAAGGCGTCGGCGTCGAGCGACGCATGGAAGCGGAGGAGGGCGTCGGCGATCGCCGCCGGATCGCCCGCCTCCCCCCAGGCGACGAGGCGCCGCCAGTCGATCTCCTTCTCCAGCGGCAGCACGCACCCGCTGTCGACGAAGAGGGGGATCCTCCCCGCCGACAGGATCTCGTAGAAGCGGACCGAATGATTCCCCTTGCCGCGCATCGCCAGGGCGTAGGGAGAGGTGAACAGGTTCCGCAGGAAGACATCCCGCTCCGTGGCCAGTGGATGCCGTTCCTCGAAGGCGGAGAGTGGGGCATGGCCGAGGTAGCTCGAGCGCGGAACGAACTCGCAGACGACGCGGGGGTCGGCCCGCAGCGCGGCGAGCACCCGGGCCCGCAGTGCCAGGCCGTCGACCTTCTGCCGCGCGCCGAGCACGCGGAGCGCGAGGCGTCCCAGGGGCGTCCCCACGTAGCCGCAGAATCCGACCCGGGGCACGTCCTCCCTCGGCAGCGTCCCGGGGTAGGTGCCGCGGGTCTCGGTCCGGGCGTCGAGAATGAAGACGGGATGGCAGCGTTCGTGGGGCCTTCTCTCGAAGATCGAACTGCGGTAGAGGACGCCGTACGACAACGTCGAAGGGGGGATGCGCTCGTCCTGGCTGAAGAACAGGCAGGGCTTGCCGGCCCGCCGCGCCTCGTCGGCCACCGCCGCCGTCTCCGGCCCCTCCACGTAGGCGTGGGGATAGACGACGACGTCGCAGTCGTCGACGCTCCCTGCCACCCGCCAATGACGCGCGAACTCGTCGGCCATCTCGCGGCCGAAATGCATGGCCGTCGTCGATACGAGGCGCTCGTCATGGGCGAACGCCGCCCAGGCGACGTGCTCGAGCGGCCTGCCCGGTGTCAGGCCGGCGAAATGGATGCCAACGGCCATGGGCAGGCGTCATGCGGTCCGCAGCGCACCGCAGGTGTCGATGACGATTTTCTCCGCGAGCAGGGTGGGGGAGATCTTCCGGAACGGCTTGTGGGCGCAGAGGATGAGAACGATGTCGGCATCGGCCAACGCCGCGTCGAGCGGGACCAGGGTGAAGCGCGGGTGGCTGGGGACGTACGGTTCGACGACCGCGACGTCGGCCCCCAATTCACGGTCGGCGAGCAGCCGTTCCACGATGTGCACGGCCGGCGACTCGCGGAGATCGTCGATGTCCGGCTTGTACGCCAGACCGAGGCAGGCGATCTTCGGCCGCTTGAAGCGCGCCGCCTTGCGCTTCACGCGCTCGACGACCCATTCCGGCTTCCGGTCGTTGACCTCGCGACCGGTGCGGATCAGACGGGTCGCACCGGGCGCCGCGTGGACGAGGAACCAGGGATCGACCGCGATGCAATGGCCGCCCACGCCGCAGCCGGGTGCGAGGATGTTCACCCGTGGGTGGCGGTTGGCCAGACGGATCAGCTCCCAGACGTCGAGGGACAACTCGTCGGCGAGGAGCGACAGCTCGTTGGCGAAGGCGATGTTCACGTCCCGGTAGGCGTTCTCCACCAGCTTCGCCGTCTCGGCGGTGCGGGCGTTGGTGGTGTGGATCTCGCCGGTGACGAACGTCGAGTAGAAATCGACGCAGGCCTGCGTCGCGGCGTCGTCGAGGCCGCCGATGATGCGGTCGTTCTCCACGATCTCACGGAGCACCTTGCCCGGGAGCACGCGCTCCGGGGCGTGGGCGAAACGGACCTGCGAGGTGTCGAGGCCGGTCTCCCGGGCGACGATCCGCGCCATCAATTCCGTCGTGCCGGGGGGGCTCGTCGACTCGAGGACCACGAGATTGCCCGGCTGCAGGTGGGGGCAGACCAGCCGCGTGGCCGACTCGACGTACGACAGGTCCGGCTCGTGGTCCCCCTTGAACGGGGTCGGCACGCAGACCACGAAGACGTCGGCCGGTGCGGGTGTCGGATGCGCCTTGAGCTTCCCGGTCTGCACGGCCGCCCGCACGAGCAGGTCGAGGTCGGGTTCGACGATGTGGGCCTTGCCGGAATTGATCGTCTCCACGGCCCGGGGATTCACGTCCACCCCGTGGACGTCGTAGCCCCGGGAGGCGAGGACGGCCGCCGTCGGCAGGCCCACGTACCCCAATCCGATGACGCACACTCTGCCTGATACGGACTGGGCCATGGGCGAGTCGTTCTCCGTCGGGCGGGCGATCAGCGGCGGCCGGCGAGCCAGCGGGCCCGCACCATCGACACGAGGGCCGCATACTCCTCGGAAAGCCTGTCGATATCATAACGGGCCGAGAGGATCTCGCGCCCCCGGGCCCCCATCTCCGCCCGAAGACGGCGATCGGCGCGGAGCGTGTCGATCGCCGCGAGCAGTTCGGCGTCGTTCTCCGGCTCGATGCACAGTCCGCAGCCGGTCTCCCGGATCAGGTCGGCGGCGAACCCGTCCACGCCGAGGATGATCGGGCGCTCGAGCGCCGCCGCCTCGAAGATCTTCGACGGGAGCACGGTGCCGAAGAGGTCGGTCCTGCGCAGATGCACGAGGCAGCAGTCGCTGATCGAGAGGAAGCCGTTCATCAGCTCCTTCGGCTGCCGACCGGTGACGGTGACGAGATCCTCGAGCCCCGCCGTCCGCACCTCCTCCGCGAGCGACTCCCGCGTCGCCCCGTCGCCGACGACGAGGAATCGCACGTCGCGGCGGCCGTCCCGGCGCAGGCGTTCGGCGGCCCGCACGACGACCTCCAGCCCCGCCGCCATGCCGACGGTGCCGATGTACGAGCAGACGAAGCGGCCGTCCGGGTTGAACCGGGCGGCGAGTTGCGGATCGGGCGCCTGCGGCACCAGGCGTTCCCGGTCGATGCCGTTGGTGACGATCGAGATCCGCTCCTCGGGCACCCCCTTGGCGACGAGTTGCCGACGGTAGCCCTCGCCGACCGTCACGACATGGTTCGCCGCGGCGTACATCCGCAGCTCCAGCCACTCGAGCAGCCGGAGGAGCCGGCCCCTGCGCATCGCGCCGACCGCCACGATGGACTCCGGCCAGATGTCGCGCACCTCGAGGATGAACGGGGCCCAGCGCATCCACGAGACGAGCATCCCCGCCCATCCGCAGAAGAACTGCGGGCTCGTGGCGATGACCACGTCGGGGCGCGCGAGGAACGCCGAGCGGATCGTGGCGGACACCATGTACGAGACGAAATTGAGGATCCGCTTCGTCGTTCCGGCGTTCGGTGCGAGCCACGTCCAGACGCGGATCACGTCGATGCCGTCGATCGACTCCCGCTGCGAGAGACGGTTCCGGTACCCCTCGTACGGCTTCCCGTCGGGCACGTTGGGGACGCAGGTGACGACCGTCGTCGCCAAGGGCCCCTCCGCCCGCCTCACCCACCGGCGCGCGAAGGCGTGCACCCGGGTGGCCGGGGCGTTCCCCTCCGGCGGGAAATAGTGCGTCAGGAACAGGACACGCGGGTCGCGCGTCATGGCCCCTGCCTCAGGTCCCGGCGGCGCGGGGCGACGGAGCCGTCGTCCGGGTGGCCGCGGGAGCGGATGTAGCGGCAGCGGACGGCGGCACCCGATGACTCGGGGGCGAGGGCCGGAGGGGGTCGGCGGGCGCCGAAACGGCGGCAGTACCATCCCTCGGCGACGCGCGGCATCGGGCCTTCCCCGACCGAGACGGTGAAGGGTACTTCGTCGCGGACGCCGAGGACGGTCGTGCCCGTGATGGCGACGATCCGGCAATCCGGATGGAGGTGGATCCTCGTCGCCGCCCGCACCGGACCGTCGGCAGCGACGACGTCCTCCACGACGAGCACGCCGGCGTCGTCCCAGCGGAGCGAGCGCCGGTGGACGGGCCGATGCCGCAGGTGCCGGAAACCGTCGTGCCAGCCGGAGAGCGTGAAGCCGGTGGAGTCCGTCGCATGGCGCACGTCCCGGGGCCTGCCCCTCCTGCCGACGCGGAAGGCCCCCCAGAACTCGGCCTGGTCCGCGTCGTCCACCGTCACCGTGTTGTGGGCTGCCGTGGAGCGGCAGTGACGGCGCATCTCCGACGGGACGTAGTCGTAGGTGCCGGAGTCGACGACGACGCGCCGTCCGCCGAGGGACAACTCGAACGAGAAGATGTCGCCGTGGGCGTGTCCGGGGAGATAGTCGGGCCCGAGGGGGCCGGCGTCGCAGAACAGGGCGTCGCCGGCGGGCCCGCGTCCGACGAAGTATCCGGCGTCGGGCAGCGCGGTCGGCGTCGGGGCCGGAACTCCGCCGAGGGTCGCGGTGACGAAGTCCGACACCGCCGCCGGCTCCGGATAGATGCCGAAGGCCGAGTCGTTGAACAGGGCGATGCCGCCGTCGGGGTGGCACATCGCCAGGAGCGCCGCCCGCATCCGGCAGAGAGGTTCCGCGACGAGCGAACGCACGGCCTGGTGACCCGTGTTCGCCACCAGCGCGACCGCGTGGGTGAGTCGGGTCTGGTACATCGGCGACCGCTCGAAGTGCATGCCGTCGGCGAGGATCTGCTCCGGCAGCTGCTCGCGCAGCACGTCGAGGCCCGTCCGCAGCCAGCGCTCCGCGTCGGGGCCTTCGAAGCAGGCGCCGGCGAAGGCCAGCGCGATGCCGTTCTCGAGGAGATGGTTGCCGAGGAGGTGCCGCTCCAGTCGCCGCGAGAGATGCTCGGCCTGTCTCCACAGCGTGGGCCACAACTCCCCCGGGCCGACCTCCGCCGCGAGCATGCAGAGCGTCGGCAGCCGCAGCGACGTCGGATAGGGTGCCCACCCCACCGCACCCCTCACGGGTGGATGCCGCCGGGCCCAGTCGAGCGCCGCGCCGAGTCGTTCGCTCGTCGGCAGCGCGCCGGTCCATTCCAGGTAGTGGAGGTTGTAGCGCCACAGGAGCGGCGTGCCCGGAGCGGACCAGTCGGGCGGCCAGCCGATCGTCCGTTCGTCGTTCACGAAGCTGAAGCGCCCGGCGTGGAGGGCGGCGGCTGTGTTCGCTCCGGCGTCGGGATTCAGCCAGGCCGTGACCGGCCGCCAGCGGACCGCCGGCACCGGGGGGGGCTGACGCCGTTCCACCCACGAGGGATCCCCCGATCCCGGGTCGAGACGCTCCCGGACCTGCGCCGCGATCTGTCCGGCGCGCAGGTGGGAGATGGTGCGCACGAACCTGCCGATGCGGCCGGCGTTCATGAAAGCGGCACCACGCGCCCTTCACGCAGCGATTCGAGGATCGCGAAGGTGGCACGGGTGGTGCGGACGAGGCCGTCGAACGGGATCGGCCATGCTCCACCCCCGCGCACGGCGCCGAGGAAGGCGTCGATCTCGGCGTCGAATCCCTTGTCCTGGGTCCCCGTCACCGACCGGTGTGCACCGCCGTGGAACGTCGTGGCCCGGTAATTGTCGAGGATCGCTGTGACGCCGTCGGCGCAGATCTCGCCCCGTTCCTTGGGCACCTGGGACGCGCCATGGGCGAGGTACTGGATCGTGGCCAGCGACCCGTCGGCGAAGGACAGCGTCGCCACGACCGAGTCCTCCGGCACCGTCCTCCGGTCCGTCGAGCGCACCGACGACGCCGAGACGCTCTCGATCGGGCTCCCCACGAGGAACTCCGCCAGGTCGACGAAATGGCACACCTCGCCGATCACCCGTCCACCGCCCCGCTCCGGATCCTGGACCCACGAGTCGGTCGGTGCCACACCGGCGTTGACGCGGTAATTGACCACCAGCGGCGTCGAATGACCGGCGAAGGCGGCGCGGATCGCCCGGGCGTGGGAGGAGAAGCGGCGGTTGAAACCGACCGTGAGGCAGGGCCCGGGGCTGGGGAGGGACCGCACCGCCTCCTCGATCCGGGCCAGTTCCTCCGGCGACATGCACAACGGCTTCTCCACGAACACGTGCTTGCCCGCCTCCAGGGCCCGGAGGACGAACGCCGCGTGGGTGTGGTGCTGCGTCGCCACGAAGACGACGTGCGTCCCCTCGTCGGCCAGCAGCTCGTCGATGCTCGTCGTGGCGAAGCGGAAGCCGTGCCGCTTCCCGGTCTCGACCGCGCTCATCCCGGTCGCCGTGCACAGCCCGGTCAGCGTCACGTCGGCTTGCCGCGCGAGCGCCGGCAGCAGCACGCTCTTGGCGAAGTTCCCGGCGCCCACGAATCCCACCCCGAGCCGGCCGGACGACGGACGCACGACCGGCAGTTCGACGCGCCGGGGCGGGGCGACGGGCTCCGCCGGCCGCGGGTAGTCGATGACGATGCCGAGGTAGCGCTCGTCGGTCTTCCCCTCGAGCAGGTCGTAGGCACGCAGGGCGTCGTCGATCGGGAAGCGGTGGGTGGTGAGCCTGCCGGGAGTCACGGCCCCGCTCGCCACGAGGTCGAGGAACGCGCCGATGTTCCGCTGTTCCGTCCAGCGGACGTAGGCGTAGGGGTAGTCGTGGCCCCCCTCCTCGTACGACGGGTCGTAACGCCCCGGGCCGTAGGACATGCTCAAGCGGAGATCGAGTTCCTTGCGGTAGAAGGGGTCGCGGGGGACGTCCATGCCCACCAGGCCCACCACCACCACCCGCCCCTTCGGCCGGCAGGCCTCGGCGGCGACCTCGATCGGGTCGTTCGACTTGGTCGCCGCCGCGATCACCACCGCATCGACGCCGTACCCGTCGGTGAAGGCGGTCGCCGCCTCGGCCAGGCCGGAGCTCACGGCCTCGTCCGCGCCGAGGGAGCGCGCCAGTTCGCATTTCGCCGGATCGGGATCGGAGCCGATCACGCGGCACCCCGAGGCCTTGAGCAGTTGCACGGTGAGCAGGCCGAGGAGACCCAGGCCGAGCACCGCCACAGACTCCCCCAGACGGAGATCGGCCTGCCGCACCCCCTGCAGCGCGATCGAGCCGAGCGTGCCGTAGCTGGCATCCTCGAAGCTCACCGCGTCGGGCAGGCGGACGCAGAGATTCCGCGGGATGAAGTTGTACTCGGCATGGGTGGCGTAGCCGGCGCCGGCACAGGCGACGCGGTCGCCGACCCTCGCCCCCGACCGCTCGCCCGCCTCGACCACGATCCCGGCGCAGGAGTAGCCGAGCGGGATCGGGGTGTCGAGCTTGGCGAAGACCTTCGTCATCGTCGGCCCGAAGCCCTCGGTGCGGATCTTGTCGATCACCTTGCGCACCAGATCGGGCCGTGCCTGGGCCTTGCCGATCAAAGACTTCTTCGCCAACTCGACGATCATCCGCTCGGTGCCGGCGGAGACGAGGCTGGCCGCCGTCCGGACGACGACGCCGCCCGACTTGAGCGCCGGGCCGGGCACGTCGGCCAGCCAGAGTTCGCCGCTGCGGTAGGACTGGATGATTTGTTTCATTGGTAGGGGGCGGGGTCGTCGCGTCAGCCGCGGCGGACCCGCGCCGAGATGGCCCTCTCGAAGAGTCCTTGATTCGCGTCGAGCACCGCCGGCGAGCACGCGACCGACCGGGCGTAGGCATGGGCCCGGGCGGCGATCCGTTCCCGCTCGGCGCGCGGCACGGCGGCGTACCGATCGATCACGTCGGCGAAGACCGACGGGTCGTCGAGCGTCCTCACCCAGCCGATGCCCTGTTCGTCGAGGTCGCGCCACGGAGTCCGGTCGCTGACGAGCACCGGCACCCCCGCGGCGAGCGCCTCGAAGATGACATGGCCGAAGTTCTCCCCGCCGGTGGGGAAGAGGAACAGATGGTGCCGGGCGATCGTCGGACGCACGTTCTCGTGCGCGACCTCGCCGTGCCAGGTCACCGCGACGTGGGGCGGGCAGCGGGCCTCGATCCGCCGGCACTCCGCCGCGTACTCCCCGTCCTCGACCGGGCCGTAGACGTGGAAGCGGACCGGGACGCGCACCGCGGCGAGCGCCTCGAGCGCGAAGGCCAGGTTCTTCTTCGGCGAGACGCGCGACAGGAAGCAGATCTCGAGCGGGGGGGGCTCCGTGCCGACGCTCTCCGGGGCGACGAACGCGCCGGCCGACTCGGTCGGGTTCGGCGCCACCACGATGCTCCCCGCGTCCACGCCGAGTTCGCGACGGATGTCCTCGGCCTCGTGGACACTCGAAGCCTGCCAGGTGAGGCCACGGTGGAGACCGAGGAGGCGGGCGAGGCCGAGGAACAGCCGCTTCTTCGGGGCCTTGAGCGCCATCGCCCCCCGGGAGCACTCGCCGCGCGGGGCGATCACCCAGGCGGGCCCCGCGCCGACCATCCCGAGCCGCCGCGCCAGCAGGGGGGCGATCGAGAACGTGGCGTCGAAGAGGCTGTTGAGGTAGACGACGTCGGGCCCGACCTCGGTGATCCGCCGGGCGAACGAACGCAGCGTCCGGTGCGCGGCATCGGCGTAGTAGCGCCGCTCCCGCCCGGTGTCGATCCAGGTGTCGGGGGCGATCCCCGGGAACGGCTCGGCGTCGCCGTAGTCGCGGTCGGAGGTCACGATGCGGAAGTCGAAGCGGTCGGAGAGGAGATCGACCATGTTGCTGACGGTGCGGATCGGTCCGCCGGCCTTGAAACCGGGGAGGTAGTGGGGGAGCAGCGTGAGGATGATCGGGCGGGCCATCGTCGCAGCGCTACGTCCCGGACTTGCGCGCGGTCACGAGCCACAGCGCTCCCAGGCCCGTGGGGACGAGCAGCCGGGGGAGATACGGGGAGAACCCCGCCACCGACTCCACCACCAGCCCCGCCCCGGAGACGAGCCGCGCCGCGTCTCCCCCCGCGTAGGCGTGTTTCGACACCCCCAGGTAGGGGAACATCGCGACCCCGACGACGCCGGCGAGCCCCCGTGCCACCTTCTGACCGACGCGGATCGCGGAGCGACGGTTGGGGACGGTGAGGACGAGTCGGCCCCCGGGACGGAGCACGCGATGGAACTCCCGCACCGTGGCGAGCGGATCGTCCACGTACTCGAGGACGCTCGAGCAGAGCACGCCGTCGAGCGAGCCGTCCGGCTCGTCGAGGCGCTCGATCGTGCCCACGACCCGGTAGTCCACCCCGTCGCCGCCCGGCGCGTTCCGCGCCTGGTCGATCATCGCCGCCGAGGCGTCGATGGCGACCACCGCGGCGCCCCGGGCCCGGAGGCACCGCGACAGCACCCCGCTGCCGCAGCCGGCGTCGAGCCACCGGGAACCGGGCCGGACGGCGCGGTCGAGGACCGGCTCGAGGAAGCGCAGCCTCCGTCCGAAGGAACCCGCCTTGTAGGCGTCGGTCCAGCGCGACGCGAGGCCGTCGTGGAAGCGGGCGCCGGGAACGACGTCGGGAGTGCTCATGGGGAGTCGCCGAAGGGGGGCTGCGGCGGGAGTCGGTCCACCCGCGTCGGGCGGTGTGCGTGTGTCACGCTCGTCGTCCTCCGCCGTCGGCCGCGAGGGACGCGGCGGCCCCGTCCACCACGTCGCTCCAGCGTCCCGAGCAGGCTTCGAGGTTGAAGTCGTCGACGCGCCGTCGGGCTCTCGTGCCCATCTCGCGCAACAGCGCCCTGTCGCGGGCGAGCTTCACGATGGCGGCGGCCAGTGCTTCACGATCACCCGGTTCGAACACGTATCCCTCCACGCCGTCGCGGGACGATTCCCCGGTCCGGGTGGAGCGGAGCACGGGGAGCCCGGCGGCCATGGCCTCCAATTGCACCATGGCGAACCCCTCGGAATAGCTGGGCAGGACCAGCACGTGCCCGTCGGAGAAGAGTGCCGGGAGTTCGCCGTGCGGAACGGTGCCCCGGTAGTCGACGATGCCGCCGGGAAGCCGCAGCTTTTCCGGGTTGGTCTGGTTCGGCCCGGCGAGGATGAGCCGGACGGGAACGCTCTCGGCGGCCATCGAGACCGCCTGGATCAGGTCATGGATCCCCTTCCGCAGGCAGAGCGTGCCCAGGAAGACGATCGTGAACGGATCCCGGTCGTACCGCGGCTCGCAGTTCCGGAAGGCGGGGGAGGGGGAGAAGGTCGGGGGCACGACGACGCACTTCTCGCGGGGCACGCCCTCGGCGGTCACGCAGCGGACGCACCATTCCGACCAGCAGACGATCGTGGTCGAGAGCCTCCATTCCTCCTTCAGCCGCGCGCGCTCGGCGTGGAGCCATTCCGGGACCTCCCTCGATTCCTCCTCCGGGGTGGCCCGCTGCTCGGCGGGGGAGCGCCACTCCGGATTCTCGCGCCACACCTTCGCCACGACGCCGACCTCGTGGGCGCCGCCGTCGTTCTGGCAGAGCAGCTTGGCGGTGGAGCCGGGAAGGCGGGCGAAGAGCCAGTCGGACATCCGGTAGCCGACCACGGCATCCGCGAACGGCGGGCAGCGCCGCAGCAGGCTCTCCCCCAGTTCCCGCGCCAGCCGTTGGTGGAGGATCGACGCCGCACCCGGGTCGCTCACCCCGCGCAGCGCCCTCCAGGAGCGGAGTCCGGCGAGGTTGTTGGCCACGATCCGCCGCCCGGGCAGGCCGGAATCGCGGGCGAGGAGTTTCCGCACCGAACGGGGCCCGAAGCGGAGGAGAGGCTCGAGCGGATGGAGGACGCTCCCCTTCCCCACGTAGAGATCGGTGACGAGGTGGCGGAGCAGCCCGGCGTGCTCGAGCGCCCGGGGGGTGCCGAAGAGGTCGCGGTGGCCGGCCACCACGACGTCGACGCGGCGTCGTTCGGGGGTGGGTTGCATCATCGGGTGACGGTTTTCGCTCCGTGGACGAGTGCTCTGCAGAAGCGCACGAACTCCTCGGCCCCCCGCGCCGGATCGAATCCCGCCACCGACTCCCGCGCCGCCCGCGAGCGGGCCGGGATCGAGGCCGGATCGTCGAGCAGTTCGCGCATCGCCGCGGCGATCGCCGCCGGCTCGCAGGGGGTGATCCACCCGGCGCGTCCGTCCTCCAGGAAGTCGTGGGCGGACATCGCCGTGTCCGAGGCGATGACGGGGAGGCCGGCGGCGAGTGCCTCGACCGGCGCCATGCCCCAGCCGTCCCAGCGCGAGGGGAAGACGAAGGCGTGGTGGCCGGGGAAGGCCTGCATGCGGGTCGCGAAGGGCAACGGGCGGTGGAGCGTGACGGGCAGTCGGCGGTCGTCGATCACGCGCTGCAGCGCCGGCCGCTCCGGTCCCTCGCCGTAGATGTCGACGAGGAAGCGATCCCGGGGCAGCAGGCTGCAGGCCTCGAGGAGGACGTCGATCCCCTTCCGTTCGATCAGTTGCGAGAGACCGAGGAAGCGGACAGGCTCCCCCGGGGCCGGCGGCGTGGCGAGGGGAAGGTCGGTCCAGCCGTCGAGGGGGATGTAGTAGGTGACGCTCGTCACAGGCCGATCGTCTCCCAGGAGACGACGGTAGCGCCGGGCCGACTCGACCCCGGTGGCGATGACCCCGTCGCACCGGGACAGGACCCGGTGGAGAAGCCAGTCACGGGCCACGGCGCGGATTCCGGAACGCGGGCGGGGCGGCTCCCCGAGATAGGCCCAGGGCAATCCCGAGCGGTGGAGGGCGCTGGCCAGCGCCTGCGTGCGGCCGTAGGTGAACGCCGATCCGAGGACCCACACGTCGCGGTCGAAGCCGGCGATCCACGGGCCGAGGCGACGGCTCGCACCGAGGCCGGAGACCTCCGGCACCATCACCGTGCGCCCGTGCGCCATCGGCTCCCCCCACTGGCGCTCGGTGCCTCCACGGTAGGCGTAGGCGACGACGACGTCGGTGTCCTCCACGGCGCAGAGCCGGTCGAGGAGCACGTTCTGGTGGGGGCTCGGGCAGTGGACGACGACGCCGATCTTCATTGTGTCTTCCGCGCCTCCCCGGGCCTCAGGGCCGCGCCAGCGGCGGGCCGAACCATTCGCCGAGCGGCACGTCGCGGCGGATGTTGCGGTCGACCTCGCCCAGGCGGCGGGCGAAGGTGCAGAACCGGTCGGCGTCGGGGCGGCCGCGGACCGTCGCCACGAGGCATCGGGCACGTGCCAGCGCCCTGGCGCTCCAGCCGTAGAGCAGGGCTTCGAGCCGGGCCCCCCGTTTCCGGTGCCAGTAGATGGTGTTGCGACGGAGCATGAAGCACTTCGTGGCGTACTGCTCGTACCCCGTCTCGGGTTGGTGGTGGATGATGCTTCGGACCGGCGTGTAGACGCTCGACCAGCCGAGCGCCCGGGCCCGCCACGACCAGTCCGCGTCCTCGACGTAGCCCCCCATCGTCTCGTCGAGCAGGCCGATCTCGCGCAGGGCCTCGGTGCGGCAGAGAACGCAGACGCCGTTGAGGAACTCCACCACGCGTTCGCGCTCGTCGCTCCGCGGCGCCTCGCCGCCGAGGAGTTTGTAGCGGACGAAGTCGCGGATGTTCCGCAGGAAGCTCGGGAAGGCGAGCACCGTGTTCTGCACGTGGCCCGGCTCGCGGAGGTAGACCATCGGGCCGATGAACGCGGCGCGGGGGTGGCGCCGGGCGACGTCGACGAGGTCGGCGACGAGTCGCGGGTTGCACGGCTCGGTGTCGGCGTTGACGATCAGGACGAAGTCGTAGCCGAGGCCGATGGCGTGGCGCAGGCCCTCGTTGTACCCGCCGCAGAAGTAGCCGTTCGAGTCGCGGACCACGGTCGTGACCGTGGGCGCGTGCTCGCGTGCCCACGCGGCGACCGTGCCCCCCGACCCGTTGTCGACGAGGATCACGTCGGCGGGATCGGACGTCTGCGTTGCGAAGCCCGCGAGGCAACGCTCGAGCGGATAGCAGTACTCGTGCGTGGCGACCACGACCGCGACGCGCGTCCCGGGGGCGTCGGTCACGTCCGCGCACCCCCGCCGCCGGCGTCGGAGAACCGGCTGCGTCGGGGGGGGAGTGGGGCGAAGAGGATCACCGGCAGCATCGACACCCCGCCGCACCATTCGACCAGCGCCAGGACCAGGCCGCGACAGGCGTCCGCGGGGGCACCGGGCAGGCGCCGCAGCGCGTCGCGCACCCTGCCCGCGGGCATCGTGCCGACCGCACACAGGGCGGTTCGCAGGCGGGGGAACGCGGTCTTGTTGCCGGGCCAGGCGAGGAAGCCGTACCGACAGGCGAGCATCTGCACGTAGCGCCAGTTGCGGCGGCCGCGCCAGCTCGAGGCCGCGGTGCGGCGCCGGCGCGGATGGTAGACGACGGCCTCGGGGACGAATCCGATCGGGCCGTGGCGGAGGACCTGCACGGAGAGTTCGACGTCCTCGCAGGCGGCCCGGGAGAAGTTCTCGTCGAGGCCGCCGACCGTCTCGAGCACGGCCCGGCGGTAGGCGATGCCGGCGGTGTGATAATGACCGCCGTGGTCGCTGCGCGGCGCCTCCCAGCCGAACGAATCCTCCCCCCCGGTGGGCTCGAGCCGCGCCTCGGCGCCCTGCCAGTCGGGATGGCGTGCGAGCGCCCCCGCCAGCCCCTCGACGACGCGGTCGCCCGGCCGGACGTCACTGTCGAGGAACAGGACGACGTCGGAGGCGGCGTGCGCGATGCCCAGGTTCCGCGCCGCGGCGGGGCCCCGATTCTCCTGGCGCAGATGGCGCATGTGCGGCAACGGCCCCCGGAAGGCGTCGATCACCGGGGACAGGTCCTCCGTGCTGCCGTCGTCGCAGACGAGCACCTCGAAACGCTCCCCGGCGACCGACTGGGCGGCGAGCCCGGCGAGCACGCCACGGAGGAGATCGCCGCGGTTGAACACCGGGATGACGACGGAGCAGAGGTGGGGGGCCGGGCGGGTCATGTCAGTGCGGGACGCCGCAGTGCGGCGGACCTCGACGCCCGGCAGCGTCCGACGTGGGCCACCGCGGACGCCCCAGCCCCGAGGACGCGCATGAACTCGACGCGGTCGGGGCGGTCCCAGGCGGTCTGTTTCACGTAGGTCAGCCAGAGCCTCGCGGCGGTGAGGCAGCCGGCGACGAAGCCCTTCGTCGGATCGCTCATGGCGAAGAGCAGATGGTTCCGCAGCAGCGGAAAGCTCCGCCCCTTGACCTGGGCCGATCCGCCGGCGAAGTGCCGGCAGACGCTGCCCGGCACGATCACCACGCGGAAGCCCTGGAGACGTGCCCTGCGACAGTAGTCGGCATCCTCCCAGTACATGAAATAGAGCGGGTCGAAGGCCCCCACCGACTCCCAGCAGCGGCGGCTGACGAAGAACGAACTGCCCTCGATCCAGTCCCGGTCGACGGGCGGGTGGGTGGCGTCGGTCATGAAGGGGATCACGTCCGCGCACCGTCCCCGCATGAGGTAATTCGGCTCGTCGGCGTCCCACTTCCAGAACACCGGCCCCATGATGCCGATGCGTGGATCGGCGGCGGCGGCCCGGGCGAGGGGCCCGAGCCATCCGGCCGTGACGAGCGTGTCGGAGTTCTGCAGGCAGACCCAGTCACAGCCGTCGGCGAACGCCACCGGGACCGAGCGGGAGTAGGCCGCCCCGTAGCCCACGTTGGCCCCGAGTTCCACGATGCGGACGTCGGGATGGGTCCGGCGGACGTAGTCCAGACTCCCGTCACGGCTGCCGTTGTCGACGACGTAGACGATCTGGTCGTCCGTGCCGTGGGATGCGAGCGAGGGGAGGACGCCGGTGAGCCACTCGAGCCCGTTGTAGTTGAGCACCTGGATCCCGACGCGCATGCCTCAACCACCACCCGGAGACGGGTGGCCCGCCGGGGAACGGGGCATCGCCGCGTTCGCCATCGATGCGGCGCGTTGGTCCGGCCACACCGGGGCCAGCGGCCGTGGCGGAAGCTTGGCGCCCGACCGCCTCCGGGCCGACGCGTCGCCCTTGGAGATCCATGTCCAGCAGTTGTCGCCGAGGATCGTCGCCGCCCCGACCATGATCCAGCCGAAGGCGCCGCCCCCGCCGGGGGCGAGCATGGTCGCCTCCCCCAGGTTCGAGACCAGGAACGCCGACATCACGACGATCGCGGGGATGTTGCGCTCGCGGTACCAGGTGCCCAAGAGGGTGAGGAGGAAGATCACGAAGGCTGAGGCACCGAGGATCCCCCCCTCCTCCAGGATCGCGACCGGGAGGAACCCCTTCTCCGCCGGCGCCGTGAACAGGGTCGCCATGTCGACGAAGGCCTGCGTCTTGGCCACCTGGAACCCGATGCCCGTCCAGCGGTTCTCGAGGAAGTTCGCCCAGCCCATGTCGATGAGCCCCTGACGCGACGCGAGCATCTGCTCCGTGTCGAGTGTCTCGGCGTCCTTGGCGTCCCACTTGTGGAGGAAGCCGATCACGGCCCGGGAGACCAGGCGGCCCGAGGCCAGGTCGAACACGCCGACCGCGAAGACCGACGCGACCATGACCAGGAGAAGGGTGGATCGCCGCACGTTGGCCTTCAGTTGCCGCCCGGCTCGCAGGGTGCGGGGCGCGGCGAGCAGAACCAGGACCAGGAACGAGATGCCGACCGCGAACACCGAGGTGCGTGACTGCGAATAGACCATGAACGTCAGCCACGTGATCACCAACGGAAGCGTCAGCCACCGGTTCCGGTAGGGCGCCAGGATGAACAGGCAGGCCAGGAACATGAGCATCATCGACGCGTAGAGGGCGTGCACGTTCGGGTGGAGGAAGGCCCCGTTGAAGAAGCCCTCCGCCCTCAAGCCATCGACCCCTCGGTGGACGTCGAAGTTCCTGCTCGAGCCGGTCGCCACGGCGGTGAACCCGATCATGGTCGTGGCGACGATGAGGGAGACGAACCACTCGGACAGGTCGTGCTTCCGGTCCTTGAGGATCGCCGCGAGGAGGAGCGTCGCCGTGGTGAAGACGGTGAAGTTCGCCAGTTTGAAGAGGGCGATGTGGGTGTACCAGCCGCTGGCGATGCTGCAGGCGGCCATCGTCGCCGCGAAGAGCAGCAGCGCCAGGTAATACCCACGGGCGAAGAGGAGCCTGGGAGTGCCGAACAAGTCGATGCTGTAACGCAGCAGCACCACGAACGGCAGCACCAGCCGGCCCGGTGTCCAGACGAGCGTCTTCGGCACGATCGCCTGATTGAGGAGCAGGCCCAGGTAGCAGATCGCCATCGCCTTGAAGGCCGACGACGGACCGTACAGGGCCATCACGAGCAGGATGAGGAAGAACGCCCCCGAGCCGACCGTGCCACCGAGGTTGAGGAGCAGCAGGCCGAGGATGAACGCCGCGTTCGTGGCGATCCGGGTGGGGTCGAGCGGTGTCGGCCGCGCGGCGGCTGTGCGCCTGCCGAAAGGCGTCACCCAACCCGTGGCCGGGGCGGCGGCCGCCACCGGTGTTCCCGCTGCGGCGTTCATGACGGGCAGATCTCCTGGAACGTCCCCGCCTTGACCACGCGGCCCCGTTCGAGGCGGTAGATGGTGTCGCAGGCGGAGACGGTGCTCAGCCGATGGGCGATGATGATCAGCGTCTTCGTGCCATGCAGCGCGTTCACCGCCTGCATGACCTCCCTTTCGGTGTCGGTGTCGAGGGCACTGGTCGCCTCGTCCAGCACGAGGACCGTCGGGTCGTGGTAGAGGGCCCGGGCGATGCCGATGCGCTGCCGCTGGCCGCCGGAGAGCCGCACCCCCCGCTCCCCCACGATCGTCCGCTCCCCATCGGGCAACGTGGCGACGAAATCGTCGAGCCGTGCCGCCCGGATGGCCCGGTCGAAGGCCGTCTGGTCGAAGTGCTCGTCGGTCACGCCGAAGGCCACGTTCCGCCGCAGCGTGTCGTCGCAGAGGTAGATCGATTGCGGCACGTAGCCGATGAGCCGCTGCCACGCCCGGACGTCGGCGGCGATGTCGACGCCGACTTTGTCTTCGAGCCCGCGGTTGTCGGCGTCAAAGTCGCCGACGCGGCTGAGTGGCGCCCACATGTCCGGCGCGGTGATCTGCAGGCCGCGGAAGCCTGCCGGCATTACGCCGATGATTTGGTACGGCGCGCCCGATACCAGCACGGTGCGGCCCAGCACGTTGGGATCGCGATTGAATCGACGGTCCCATCCGCGGTCGCTCAACACCACGACCGGACTGCCGCCGCGTTCGTCGTCTGCGGGCGTCAACGCCCGGCCCATCACCGGGTTCACGCGGACGACATCGAAGAAGTTGCCGGTGACCAGCGAGGTATCCATCACCCGGCCATCCACGCGCAGGTCGACCGAAATGACCGTCGCGAATGCGTCGGTGAAGACCTTCGTTTCACGGCGCAACGCCTCGAACTCCGGACGCGTGAAGCCGGGTTGCTCGCTGTTGTCGGAGGGACGATCGATCTCGTACATCTCCGTGATATCCGGCACCGTATCGATGCGGAACACGAAGACGTTGAGGATCGTGAACAGCACCGCGACGACACCCAGACCCAGGGCGACCGTAGCGACGATCGTCAATGCGGCAAGCGGCGCGCGCTTGAACGAGCGAAAGGCGTAGAGGAGGTCGCTGACCGTGTTGTCGATAAAGGCCGTGCCGCGCTCGTCGCGGCACGCGTCGGCGGCCACTGTCGTCGACCCGAACCGCGCCTGCGCTTTCATGCGTGCATCGGCCGGGTTCATGCCGTCGTCCACCAGTTTCTGCGCTTCGCGATCGATGTGGAACTGCAGTTCGTCGCGGAGGTCCTGCTCGGCGCGATTGGGACGGAACAGTGCGCGAGCGCGCAATTGGAGGTCGCGAAGGTTCATGGCTACGCGAGTTTCATGACGCGGGTGATCGCGTTCTGCATGCGATCCCACTCACGTAGTTCGATGGTCAGCTGCTTGCGGCCCGGCGCCGTCAGCTGGTAATACTTTGCCCTACGCCCGAGTTCCGACACCTTCCATTCAGCGTCGATCCACCCCCGGTGTTCGAGCCGGTGCAGGGCGGGGTAGAGCGATCCCTGGTTGATCTGCAGGACGTCTTCGGAAATCAGCTGGATTCGCTCGGAGATGGCCCAGCCGTGCAGCGCATCTTTCTGCAGGGTGCGAAGGATCAGCAGGTCGAGCGTGCCGGGGAGCAGATCAGGGGTGCGAGGGGCCATTGGTGTCGATAGACGACACCAACAGGCCGAAAGTTCTGTGCACCGAGCGCCAACATCCGGCGCTGGACCCGCTCCATGTCCCGAGCTTGGGGCACGTGGGGAAATAGTGTCGGTGTCAGTGCGGAGCAAAATTCATGTGTGAAAGAATTTGATCAGACGGCGACCCAGTTCTCGATCGGAATCGAGAGCAGGATGTAGCGGCGGCGCAGTTGCACCACGTGCTTGGGCAGATCCTGGATCGGAAATTCTCCGGCCCTGCAACGGTCGCGCAGTGTCCGGATCTCGATGCGATACAGATCGTTGATCTGCTCGCGCATCCGCGACGGAGAGGTCTGGGGCCCCGGGCGCATCCCATGCCGCGCCAACTCGTCGAGGACCTCAGGGCGAAAGATCATTTCCGAGGATTGTAGGCGGGCCGTATGCCGGCGTGACGGTGCGCCGCGCGATCCGGGCGGAAAGTTCGACAAAATGAGGATTTGCTCGAACGTGGCGGAAAACGTTACAATTACTCTCTTCCCGCGTGGGCCAGTAGCGCAGTTGGGAGCGCGCATGAATGGCATTCATGAGGTCACCGGTTCGATCCCGGTCTGGTCCACCAAATTCCCAACAGTGTCGTAAGTCCTTCCAGTCTTTCCGGTTGTGCGGTTCCATCACCGCCGCAGGCGCCGTTGGC
>CAZMOU010000007.1:55032-56082 GCA_964567835.1 uncultured Chitinophaga sp.
GCTAAGTTGTTGATTTCAAACGGACTCACCACCAAGACCAAACGCGGATCGAACCAGCAGCGGCTGTAGAATGCGTTCTTGGGCCCATGAACTCGGACAAACGGGGACAGAACGAGCGCAAGTTCGGATCCAGTTTCCGGCGGATCTCGGACACCAGCGAATTGGCGGTGAACAATGATTACACGAGAGTCAGTGGCAGCGCAGCTTCGAGACTATCTGCAACACCGCATTACCCGTGCGGCGTTGGTGGATTGGGCTGAGAGCGCGCTGATGGAAGAAGAGTTCGATGAAAGCGATCTCGATGTGATCAGAGACGTGACGGCGCGCCTCGGCCTTGCGGACGTCCGCGAGTTCGGCCTCAGTTGGGAGGATTGCGAGCGCTACCTGGACAGCCTCGGCTATCGAACCAGAGTTGACGTCATTCGGGCGGGCTGAAACGAACGGCGCGATGAGATTTGTTCCTCAGCTGGTCAACCCATGGCTTTTGAGCTGTGCTCCGAAGTGATCTCGACGCGCGATGTGCCCGGAAAAGGTCTGCGCGCCGGAGATATCGGCACCGTCGTCGAACGCAACACGACCGGCACCGCCGACGAGGGGTATTCCATCGAGTTCTTCGACATAACCGGCAACACCGTCGCCGTTAGCAGCGCTATTTTCAGCCTCGCCCGCCCGAAGATCGTTGATACGCCTCAGCCAGATCACGATCTGGTTCGAACCGGCAACCGTCACGTCCACCACTCCTTCAGCCTTCGGCTTCAGCGCTAGCGCGGCGGAATCGGATGGTTCTTCATCATCTCCGACATGCCGTTGGTCAGAAACGCGCTGACCACATCCGCATGCGCGTGTAACAACCTGACCACGTAGGCGTCCTTCGACGTCTCGATGACCCTCACGCCGCCGGCCGTCGGCTCGTGCTTGACGGCGATTTTGTTCGCGTTCTTGAACAACTCGACAAACAGCGGATCGCGCTGATGAATCGGCCGTCCGTCTTTGACCCTGGCGAGCATCGATGCGACGTGCGCTTGCAGCAGACGCGCAACCTCTGGGTTT
>CAZMOU010000008.1:0-13613 GCA_964567835.1 uncultured Chitinophaga sp.
GCTTCCGCCCTCCGGGCTGCGCTGGCCGGCGAGGCCGGCTCCCGGGGCACGGGCGCCCCCTCGCTTTCGGCGCCCGGCGTTGGGCGTCGTGGTTTTCTGCAGGGCGGATGCCCGCCCAAGCGAAAACGGGCCGGAGGCCCGTGTTTCGCGTGAAAGAGCGTCAGGGATCACGCGTGGCTGGCCGCCTAGATGGCGGCCCCCGTGCCGGCGGGCGGATGCCCGCCCAAGCGAAAACGGGCCGGAGGCCCGTGTTTCGCGTGAACTAGTCGAGCCAGTCCGCCTCCTCGATCCGCTCCGGCGTGTAGGTCTCGGTGACGTAGCTGATGTCCTTCGAGATCAGCGACTCGACCTCGAGCTTGAAGCCGTTGGCGAGCATGTCGGCGATCTCGCGCTGCCAGGCCTTCTTGTCGGCGAACCACGGGTAGGCGGCGATCTGCTTGGCCCGCTTGATGTCGGTGTCGTTGAGGGTGATCTGCACGCTCGGGCTCAGCTTGCAGCGGGCGTAGTCGCGGGAGCGGAGCCCGAGGAACTTCGCCTCCGGGATCGCCATCCGCTTCGATTCGTAGGCCAGGTTGATCGATCCCTGCTTGAGCACCGAGTAGATGTAGTACCCCCAGGGATCGTTGTCGAGAAGGCAATAGATCGGCAGCTTGAGCTCGTTGTGCAGCCGGTGGAGCATGCGCCGGACGCCGCGCGGGGGCTGGCCGCCGCCGTGGGTGAGGAGGCAGCCGTGCTTCCGCCAGAACTTGTCCTCGTTGAAGCGGCGCCACACCGTGTCCTTCTCGACGTGGAGGATGAACTTGGCGTCGCACGACTTGAACTTGATGACGTTTGCCTCGACGATCGAGGGGATGCTGTAGCCCCCCGATCCCATCCGCGAGCAGTCGATCTCGTCGCCGTCGTCGACGAGCGTGATCGGGCCCACCATGCCGCCGCGGTTGCTGGCGTAGACGTGGAGTTCCTCGCGCAGGCTCTGGAGCGTCACCTCCAGGTCCTCGATGATCGGGTCGCATTCCTCCTGCGTGGCGAAGGTCTCCTCGCGGGTGCCCTCGATGGTGTGCTTGAGGAGGTAGTAGAGACCGCGGATGCTCGTCGACTTCTGCTGGTCGATGAGCGATTTGCAGCCCGTGGCCACGAGCAGCGTCTGCATGTAGCTCTTGGCCTGGGAGAGATTGAAGAGCTGGCGGCAGTTGGTCTGCCCCCCCATCTCGATGATCTTCCGCGACTTGTTGAAGCGGACGTTGGAGAGACTGCGGGCCGGGATGTCGAGGTGGGGATCACGCCGCTTCACGGCCGACTCGGCCACCTTGTCGGCGAGATCGACGATCAGGCCGAGCGTCTTGGCGTCGACCGGGGGCAGCTTCGCGGACGGCTTGCGGGGGGCGGTCGCCGTGGCGCCGGTGGCGGGGGCGGGCTTGCGGGAGGAGGGGCGTTTCGGCTTCTCGGCCATCGGCGGCACCGGCGGGAAGGGGGGTGTTTCGGGTCGGGCCCGATGGCGGGTATCCTACTCTCGTGGTCCGGCCGGGGCATCCGGCGCGGGAGGCGACCGAATCGAAGGGAGGAATGCCATGGTGCGGCGGCGTGGTGGGGACGCGGTGGCGGTGATCGGCCTGTGCGCCGCCCTCTCGCTCGGCGGTGCGACCGACGACGTGGCGCTCGCCCAGGGAGGTGCGGCGCTGCTCGCCAAGCCGCTCGACGAGATGGCCCGGCCCAACCCGCTCCAGGGGTTGCCGCAGGGAGCCCAGAACATGGCGCAGAACTTCGCCAACGGCGGAGCGCCCCAGGGGGCGGCCCCGGCGCCGGCCGACGCCACGCCCCCGGCCGAGGTCCCCTTCTTCACCGTCAAGTACATCCCCGCCTACTTCGTCACCGTCCTCGCCGCCGGTCTGGGGCTGTTCACGGTGTGCAAGTTCAGCGGGAGACGCCGCGACGTCTGAGCGTCGCTCGCGGGCGGCGAGAGCCATCCCCGGCCACGTGCGCCGTTCGGGCGTCGGGTGCCGGTCGCTTCCGGTTCAGCAGCGGACGTCGTCCGCCCGCCCCACCGCCTTGATCGTGCGGAGGAAGTGGGGGCCCTGGTGGGCGTTGCCGTGCCCCGCATGGGTCCCGGTCCGTTCCTCCACCTGACGCCGCAGGCTGGGGGCGTGGAAGAACTCGGCGATCCGCCCCACGACCGTGGCCTGTTCCTCGGGCCGCAACTCCGGGTAGATCGGCAGGGCGAGCGTCTCGTGCGCGGCCCGCTCGGTCTCGGGAAGGTCGCCCACGCCCCAGCCGAGATGGGCGAAGCACTTCTGCAGGTGGAGCGGGACCGGGTAGTAGATTTCCGTCCCCACGCCGCATTTCGTGAGATGGGTCCGCAGGGCGTCACGCTGGCCGCCGGCGATGCGGATCACGAACTGGTTCCACACATGTCTGCCGCGCGGCTCGTCGCTCGGCACCGTGACGTGCCCGCCGAGATCGTAGCCGGCGAAGAGCGCCGCGTAGCGGGAGGCGTTTTCCTGACGCGAGGTCGTCCAGGTGTCGAGGTGGGGGAGTTTCACCCGCAGCACCGCGGCCTGGATCGAGTCGAGGCGGCTGTTGATGCCCACCACCTGATGGTAGTAGCGCGGCTCCATGCCGTGGACGCGGAGGAGCTTGAGCTTCGCCGCCAGATCGTCGCGCGTCGTCGTCATGAAGCCGCCGTCGCCGATGCCACCGAGGTTCTTGGTGGGATAGAAGCTGAAGCAGCCGACGTCGCCGAGGCCGCCGGTGCAGCGGCCGTGCCAGCTGGAGAGGATCGATTGGGCGGCATCCTCCACGACCGGGAGCCCGGCTCCCTTCGCCACGTCGAGGAGCGCGTCCATGTCGGCCGTGCGGCCGAAGAGGTGGACCGGGATGATCGCCTTTGTCCGCCGGCTGATCTTGCGCTTCACGTCGGCGGGGCTGACGAGATAGGTGGCGGGATCGATGTCGGCGAAGATCGGCACCGCGCCGAGACGCGTCACGGCGCTGGCGGTGGCGAAGAAGGTGTAGGCGGGGAGGATCACCTCGTCGCCGGGCTTGATGTCGAGGGCCATGAGCGCCAGGAGCAGGGCGTCGGATCCGGAGGCGCAGCTGATCGCGTGCGGCACCCCGAGGAGGCGCGCCAGTTCGGTCTCCAGGTCGGCGACGTCGGGGCCGAGGACGAACCGCCCCGAGTCGCACACCCGTTCGATCGCCGCCTTGATCTCCTCCCGCAGGGCCGCGTACTGGCGGTCGAGTGCCAGGAGGCCCACCTGGGGCAGGAACGTCGCGTCGTCGGCCGGGGTCTCGTGGGGCATGGCGGAGGGGGCGGTCTTGCGGCTCATGGTGTCCTGCTCCGGTCCGGGGCTCGTGCGGCGCGGGGGGGGAAAGCTGTGTCGGGCCGTGCGGACGACCCTGTCCCGCCGACAGTCGTGATCGACATGACCCGCACGATCGCTCCAGTCATTCGGGCGTCCGGTCCCGGCGGACGCCGGTTCGCATCGACTTTCCCCCGACGCTGACTTTTCCGGGGAAGAACGGGGAATACGGGAGGTTTCCCGGCGCGGTCAAGGTCAGGGCGGCGTGCAGGTCGCGATCGGCCCGCGCTCATTCCCCGGGCGGATCGCCGTGCCGCCGTCGGCGATCCTCCGCCGGCGGACGTGGGTGATTGGGGAGGATGGGGTGGAGGGGTGACGGGGCGGAGACGCGAGCTCCGGTCGGCGAGATCCGCCGAGACGGTTTGTTTGACATCACCCCTCCAGTGGACCTAGATTCCTCCTGTTTCCAATTCCCGTCCCGCGCGTGGACGGAGCGATCGGTCCGTCGTGGTCGCCCGCCCGACGGGGTGGTGACGCGGACGACGGATCGGCCCCGTCGTGGGGAGCGGGTCGGGGCGTTGCATGGGGAGTCGAGCGGGATCCGGCCGCCAGGCGGCGCGGGACCGCGAAACGGATGGCAGCCATCACGCTCATCGACCTCGGGCAGATCGCCCGCCGGCTCGATCTTCCGCCGGCCGGGGTCGACGCGGTCGTGGCCCTCCTCGACGAGGGCAACACCGTCCCCTTCATCACGCGCTACCGCCGCGACCAGACGGGCGGTCTCGACGAGATCGACATCCGCCGCATCGCCGACGCGGTGGGCAAGGCCCGGCAGATCGCCGACCGCAAGCAGACCATCCTGCGGACGATCAAGGGGCAGGGCAGGCTGACGGACGAACTCGAGAAGCGCATCGAGGCGGCCTCGAGCACCAAGCAACTCGAGGATCTCTACCTCCCCTTCAAGCCGCGGAAGTTGTCGCTGGCGGAGATCGCCAGGCAGCGCCGCCTCGAACCGCTGGCGCGCGAGATCCTCGCCGCCGACCCCGCCGCCGCCGATCTCGACAAGCGGGCGGCCGATTTCGTCGACGGCGACGGGCAGGTGGCCACCGCGGCCGACGCGCTCCTCGGCGTCGGTCACATCATCGCCGACGTCTTCGCGGAGCGGGCCGACGTCCGCCAGGCGCTGCGGGACATCCTCTCCCAGAAGGCGCATCTCACCAGCCAACGGGTGGAGACGGAGGGCAAGGCCCTCTCCAAGGACGAGAAGCACTACCGCGACTACTTCAAGTATTCGGAGCACATCCAGCGCATCCCCCCCCACCGGGCACTGGCCATCAACCGCGGCGAGCGGGCCCGGTTGCTCAAGGTGAGGATCGAGGGGCCTGTCGACGAGATGCAGGCGACGGCCGAGGGGCTGCTCGTCGATCCGGCCCACCCCCACGCCGAATTCCTCCGCGGCTGCGCCCGCGATTCCGTCACCCGACTCGTCCTGCCGAGCCTCGAGCGGGAGATCCGCCGGGAGATCACGGAGTACTGCGAGTCGCACGCGGTGACCGTGTTCGCCCGCAATCTCCGCAATCTCCTCCTGCAGCCGCCGGTGAGCGGGCGGCGGGTGCTCGCGCTCGACCCCGGTTTCAAGAGCGGCTGCAAGGCCGTGGCCATCGACGAGTGCGGCGTGCCGCTCGAGCACGCGGTGCTCCACATCATCGGGCAGAAGGAGAAGCGGGAGGCGGCGGGGCAGCGGATCGTCGAGCTCGTCGGCAAGCACGCCGTCAACGTCATCGCCGTGGGCAACGGCACGGCCGGTCGGGAGACCGAATCGCTCGTCGCCGAACTCGTCACCGGACCGTTGCAGTCCTCCGACATCGCCTACTGCGTGGTGAACGAAGCGGGCGCGAGCGTCTACTCCACCAGCGCCTACGCCCGCGAGGAGCTCCCCGGGCACGAGGCCGCGGTGCGCGGCGCCGTGTCGATCGGACGCCGCCTCCAGGATCCGCTCTCGGAGCTCGTGAAGATCGAGCCGGCGAACATCGGCGTCGGGCTCTACCAGCACGACGTCAAGGCACGCCATCTCCACGCCTCGCTCGACGCGGTGGTGGAGAGCTGCGTGAACTACGTCGGCGTCGACGCCAACACCGCGAGTCCGGCGCTGCTGCGCTACGTCTCGGGCCTCAACCAGACGATGGCCAAGGGCTTCCAGGAATGGCGCGAGAAGAACGGCGCGTTCACGTCGCGGGCGCAGTTCCTCGAGGTGCCCGGATTCGGCGACGCCGCCTACGTGCAGGCGGCCGGGTTCCTCAAGATCACGGGGGGCAGCAATCCCTTCGACGCCACCTGGATCCATCCCGAGAGCTACGCCGTGGCGGCGAAGGTCCTCGAGCGACTCGGCGGCACGCCCGAGGATCTCACCAACCGCCTGCGCGCGGGAGTCCTGGCGGAGAAGGCGTCCACGCTCGATCTCCCCGCGCTCGCCGCGGAACTCGGCGTGGGCCGGCTCCTGCTCGCCGACATCGTCGACCAGCTCTCCCGTCCGGGGCGTGACCCCCGCGAGGATCTCCCGCAGCCGTTCTTCAAGAAGGGCGTGCTCAAGCTCGAGGACCTCGAGCAGGGCATGGAACTCCACGGCGCCGTGCTCAACGTCGTCGATTTCGGCGCCTTCGTCGACATCGGCCTGCACGACAGCGGCATGGTGCACATCAGCCAGATGTCGAGGCGGTTCGTCGGCGACCCGCACGACGTGATCAGCGTCGGACAGGTGGTGAAGGTGTGGGTGCTCGAGATCGACAAGAACCGGCGCCGCGTGGCGCTGACGATGATCCCCCCCGGCACCCCCGATCCCCGCAGCGCCGCCAAGGAACGCCGCCGGCGCCGCGACGACCAGCAGGCTCAATCGGCCTCGCCCCCCGCCTCGGGACAACGTGACCGCCCCCCCCGGGGAGCCCGTCCGCAGGGGCAGCGACCGCCGCGCGACGGGCGGCCCGCGGGCGCCCCGCAGGGCGGCCAAGCGGACGCCCGCCCTGGTGCGCAGGGTCGTCCCGGCGGCGAGGAGGGACGCGGCGGACCCCGTCCGGCCGGGGGCGACCGGGGCCGTGGGCGCCGCGACCGGGAGCCGCGTCCGCAGACCGCGCGGGTCTACGAATCGAAGCAGCCGAAACGCGACCCGGTGGCGATCACCGAGGCCCAGAAGGTGGGCAAGGCGCCGGTGCACACCTTCGGAGCGCTCAAGGCGCTCTTCGCCTCGTTGCACGGAGGCGCCTCCGCCGAGGAACAGCCTGCCGGCGAAGAGAAGCCGAAAAAGAAGAAGCCGCCGAAGACGGCCGGCGCCCCGCCCGATGCCGCAGGCGGCGCCGAAGTGGGGCCCGTCGGCGGCATCGCACCGACGGGGAGCGTCGGGGAAGCGCCGGCGGAACCGCCTGCCGTCCCACCTGCGGACGCTCCCGGCGAAGACGCGGCGGGGTGAGCGATCTCCCCCGCTGGGGAGACCTCATGGGCCGTGCCCGAGGCACGTCATCGCGCGACGAGCGGGGGCACTTCACCGATCGAGCGGAGCCGTCGGCGGATCAACGCTCGCGGAACGTGATCCGCCCCTTGGTGAGGTCGTAGGGCGAGAGTTCGACCTTCACCTTGTCGCCCGGGACGATGCGGATGAAGTTCTTCCGCATCTTGCCCGCCACGTGGGCGTTGACGATGTGGCCACCCTGGATCTGGACGCGGAAGCGGGTGTTGGCGAGGGCCTGGGTGACGACCCCCTCGACCTCGAGTGCTTGTTCTTTTTCGGCCATGGAGTCCCGGGCGTGAGCGTGGCGTGAACGGGGACGGTGCCCCGTGGAAGGACGGTGGAGGAATCCAGAAATCTACTCCGCCCCGCCACGGCGGTAAAGCGCTGCGGGGACGGCCGCCGGGAAAGCACGACGTCCGACCGGCGAATCGCGTCCTGCCGAGCCCCCGCGCACCCCCGCGGGATCGCTCCCCGGCCGCCGCCGGACTCCGGCCGCCCGCCCCGCGGCGTCAGTCGTCGCCGCCGGCTGCCGGCGCCTGCCCGGAGGCGTTCCAGCGCAGGTAGGCGTCGAGGAAGCCGTCGATGTTGCCATCCAGGACACTCTGGAAATTGCCCACGTAGAAGCCGGTCCGCTGGTCCTTCACGCGCTGGTCGGGGTGGAGGAAGTAGTTGCGGATCTGCGACCCGAAGCCGGTCTTCGGCTTCGACTGGTGCTGGGCGTGCTTCTCGGCCTCGCGCTTCTCCTCCTGGATCCTCGCGATCCTGGCCCGGAGCATCTTCATCGCCGTGGCCCGGTTCTTGTGCTGGCTCCGCTCGCTCTGGCACTGGACGACGATGCCGGTGGGGAAATGGGTGAGACGGATGGCGCTCGAGGTCTTGTTGACGTGCTGGCCGCCGGCGCCACTGGCACGGAAGACGTCCTCGCGGAGGTCCGAATCGGCGATCTCGATCTCGGTGTTGTCGTCGGGGATCTCGGGGGCGACGTCGACGGCGGCGAAGCTCGTCTGTCGCTTCCCTTCGGAGTTGAAGGGGCTGATGCGGACGAGCCGGTGGATCCCCGACTCCCCCTTCAGGTAGCCGTAGGCCCAGGGACCGCGGATGGCGACGGTGGCGCTCTGGATGCCCGCCACCTCGTCGTCCTGCCGATCGAGCAGTTCGATGGTGAAGTCGTGTTTGGCCGCCCAGGCCGAATACATCCGCAGGAGCATCTCCGCCCAGTCGTTGGCGTCGGTGCCGCCATCCCTGGCGTTGAAGCTCACGAGCGCGTCGGAGGCGTCGTGCGGACCGGAGAGGAGCGACGCCAGCTCGAGGGCGTCGACCTTCCGCTCGAGGCTCTCCGCCTCGCGGAGCAATTCCCCCTCGAGCGATTCGTCCTCGCGGGCGAGCTCCTCGAGGGCCTCGAGGTCGGCGCTCGCGGCGAGGGCCTCGTCGAGCGGCTTGAGGACCGAGTTGACCCCCTTGAGCTCGGCCACGGTGGCCTGGGCCTTCTCCGGGACATCCCAGAAGCCGGCCTGGCTCATCGCCTCTTCGATGCGGGTGGCGTGTCGCTTGCGACCCTCCCAGTCAAAGAGAGTCTCGCAGTTGGAGGAGCCGGGCGCGGATCGAACTCGAACGGGCGTGCAGTGCGGTGTCCATGGGGCGGGATTGTACGCGTTCCGACGCCGGGGGTGAAGCTCGGCCTCCCCGGCGGCCGTGATCCGAATCGGTTGCGACGGTCACGCACGCTGGACGCGGCTCCCCGGGAGGCGGCGGACGAGACGGCGCATCTCGAGGACGGAGATCGTGGCCAGCACCTGCGAGGCCGCGAGGTCGGTGGCATCGACGACGCGGTCGATGCCGATGCCGGCGGCCCCGCTGGAGGCCACGCAGTCGAACACCACCCGCTCCTGCCCTTCGAGGGCCAACTCCGCCGGGCTCGACACCTCGCGTCCCGATTCGGTCCTCACCGGCTCGAAGAGCGGGCCCAGTTCGGCGAGGATGTCGTCGACGCTCCGCACGAGCGTGGCGCCGTCGCGGATCAGGGCATGGCAGCCCTGCGAGAGCCGGCAGTCGATCGGCCCCGGCACGGCGAAGACCTCGCGCCCCTGCTCCCCGGCGAGCCGGGCGGTGATCAGCGCCCCGGAGCGGTCGGCCGCCTGGACGACGACGGTGCCGAGGGTGAGGCCGGCGACGATCCGGTTGCGCCGGGGAAACGCCCCGGCGTGGGGGGCCTCGAGTGGCGTCGACTCGCTCACGAGCGCCCCGTGGGCGATGACGTCGTCGGCGAGCGGCCCGTGTTCGGGGGGATAGATCTCGAGGACGCCGCTGCCGAGGACGCCGATCGTGCGGCCGCCGGCGGCGATGGCCCCGGTGTGGGCCCAGGCGTCGATGCCGCGGGCCAAGCCGCTCACCACCGTGTAGCCCGCGTGGACCAGACCCGCGGCGAGTTGTTCGGTGACCTTCCGGCCGTAGGTCGTGGCGTGACGCGAGCCGACGATCGCCACGGAGAGTGCGTCGGCCGGGGTGAAGGCTCCGCGGACGAAGAGGATCGCCGGCGGATCGGGAATCTGCTCGAGGAGCCGCGGATAGTCGGCGTCGCCGCGGAGGACGATCCGCACCCCCTCGCGCTCGCACAGCGCGAGCGTGTCATCGGCGAAGCGGCCGTCGGCGTGCTCGCGGATCGCCGCGACCATCTTGGGGCCGACGCCGGCGACCCGGGAGAGCTCCGCCGCCGACGCCGCGAACACCGCCGCGGGGGAGCCGAAGGCGGCCAGCAGGCTCGCGGAGGTCTTCGTCCCCATGCCGCGCACGCAGGCGAGCTTCACCCGGTCGCGAAACGACCCGTGCTTGCCGGCGGAGCGCTCGGCAGCCGCACGGGCGTCGGGGTCCTGCGGTGGATCGTCGCTTTGGTCAGGCTTCGCCGTCTTGTCAGTCGCGTGCATGAGCGTGTCGGCCGGCATGAGAAGGCCCCCGGGCAGGCATCGCCCCGCCGTCTCGGGGGCGATGAGGGGATGTGAACACCTGTATCCTTTTAGCCCCGTGGGAGGGGGGCGTCAACGGACCCGGGCGGCGGCACGATCGCGAACCTTCTGCCTTGGGTTTTTGTCGGACGCCGAAGGATTGGCGCTCCCCGAGGCTTGATCTAAAACCGGCTCGAGTTCGGGTTTTCGGTGAATTTCACCGGGGGGAGATCCATTCATGCGGGCGAGCAGGTCGAGCAGGGGAGATCTGGTGCGGTCGCGCGAGCGAACACACACACACACACACCTTTCCCCAGCTGAAACGCTCGAAGCCCGGGCGTTGATGGCGGCGGATGTTGAGCTTTTGGGCGGGGCATTGAGTGGGCCCGAGTTCCCGATGGCAGCGACGCAAGCTCCGTTCAATCCTCCGGCCAGTCTGATCGGATCGCCGCTCCCTGGCTCGTCAACCGCGGCGGGGTTGATGCTCGGCGCTTCGGCTGGGCCGCAAGGATTTTTACCGGCGGTGTCGTTCGGCGGAGTCGTGTCTGGCACTCTCGCGATTCAGACGAATACCCCCGGCGGTAGCCACGCGGCATTCGCCGCATCGCTTGCGTCTGCCCTGGAGAACGAGGTGTCGGGAAAACCGGGCGAGGTTTCAGGTTCTGCGCCTGCGTCGCCGACCGAACCCCCGGTTTCCGACAGGTCCCCTGCGGCGCCTGCGCCCGATTCGCAGAGGCAGGGAAATTATCGTCCCCAATGGGTGCTGCCGCCTTCTTGAAGCGGTGTGGTTGCTGAGTGACCACAGCCCAGAGACTTCACCCGCGAATCGCCTCGCCATACCGCCATCGGATTCGGGGGCACCCAAATGATGCAGGCCAGCCACGACAGATGGGTCCGACCGGGAGTTGCTGGGGCCATGGTCTGCGGCTGGGCAATCCTTCTGGCGGTCGTGATGGCGAGCATCCAACGCATGCCGGTGCCTTGGGCAATTGCTCTGAATGCCGCGTCGTTCGGAGTCTTGCTGGCGGCGAGGCGAGGATGTCCGGGAATTCTGACGCGCTGGTGGATGTTGCCAGTCGTGCTGCTCCTCATCTTGGATGTGGTGATCATCTGGGAAGCGGTATTGTTGTTTGATGAAAAGTCCACTCCTGCCGCCCGCGCCAAGGAGGCCGAGGCGAGGAGAAAAGCTGCCGCTGCGGAGTGAGGCCGCCGCTTGCCGCTCCGCTCAGGCCCAAGCGCACTCCCGCGCTGGAAGGATTGGACAAATGTCCGTGGACGCCGCAGAGGCCGCGGCTGGAGCACATGGCTTTGGCTGATCGAGGAACACGGACTCGGGTCGCGATCGCAGCAGGCGTGATTCTGCTCTGGGGAGCATTGTTGCTCGTGTTTCTTGCGTCGGTTCAACGCATGCCGGTGTCCTTGGCGATGCTGCTCACGATCATCACGATCAGTGCCCCCGTGATGGCGTCTCGTCGATGTCCGGGCCTCTTGAGGCGGTGGTGGATGTGGCCGATCCTTTTGCTTCTCGCTCTCGACATGGCCTTCACCTGGCAAACCGTTTTCGTGTACGACGAAAGGAAATCTCCTGCCGCCCGCGCCAAGGAGGCCGAGGCGCGGAGAAAGGCTGCAGCGGCGGAGTGAAGCCGGCGCCTGCCGCTACGCACTGGCCCGGGCGCAAAACACGCGGAGGCGGAAAGCCCGTGGATGACGAAGGGACCGCGGTTGGAGTGCGCCCGGCGGAGCCGGGTCAGCCGGCGGCGACCTTCATCTCGGCCAGGGCCTGGGCGCGTCCCACGAGGCGGTCCCAGTTGGCCTCGACGTACTCCGGCGGACCGCCGCTCTGGGCCACCGCGACGGCCACCATCTCCGTCGGCACCATCTCGATCGCGTCCCAGGGGCAGACCTTGAGGTCGTAGGGGTTCGACTTCTTCCCCGGGATGTGGACGCAGACCTCGCAGCCGACGCAACGCTCGACGTCGATCTCGCACCAGCTCTGGAGGTTGTGGAACTGGTCGTACTGCTGCACCTTCTCGATGCAGTCGACGGGGCAGACCTCCAGGCACGACTCGCACCCGGTGCAGTTGTCGGCCGTGATCACGGCCAATTCCTTCGGCAGCTTCTTGCGGGGTCCGGCTTTGGCCATGGCGGTGGGATCGGCTGGAAGGGAGGGGATTCTGGAGGCGGCCCGATGCCTCCATCCTAGTCGGCAGAGCCGGCCGGGCCAACCGAGCCGGACCGCGGGGAAAACGCCCCCGCCGCGGCCGTTCTCACACCGTCTCGCCGCGGAGGAGGTCTTCCGGGGTCTGGCGGGCACGGACGAGGCGGGCCCTGCCGCCGTCGACGAGGACCTCCGCCGGGAGGGGCTTGGAGTTGTAGTTGCTCGCCATCACGAACCCGTACGCCCCGGCGATCTCGATCACCAGCAGGTCGCCGACCTCCGCGGCCGGCAGGTCGCGCGTGGCGACGAATCCGCCGTCGGTCTGCGTGAAGATGTCGCCCGACTCGCACAGCGGTCCCCCCACCGCCACCTCCTCCCGCCGGCCGGAGCCCGCCGGCGACGAGTCGCCGGCTCCCGCCGGGCAGAGGCTCATCGGGTGGTACGCGCCGTACATCACGGGACGGGCCAACGTGTTGAAACCGGCGTCGACGAGCACGTACTTCCGGCTCCCCTGGGTCTTCACGGCACGGACCTCCGTCACGAGGTATCCGCTTTCGGCGGTCAGATAACGGCCCGGCTCGATCTCCAGGCGGATGCGGTGCCCGAACGCCTGCTCGAGGCGGCGCCGCGTGGCGTTCCAGAGGGTGACGTAGGCGCCGAGATCGGCATGGGCCTCGCCGGGACGGTAGGGGATCGGCAGCCCCCCCCCGGCGCTGATCGTGTCGAGGGAGCGGCCGATCTCACCGGCGACCTTCTCGAGCGTGCCCGCCACCTCGGCGAGGTGGGCGATGTCGGTGCCGCTGCCGATGTGCATGTGGAGGCCGGTGACGACGAGCCCCGCCCACTCCGCGCGGCGCATCACCTCGGGGATGTCGGCATGCCAGATGCCGTGCTTCGAGCCCTCGCCGCCGGTGTTCGTCTTCTGGCTGTGGCCGTGCCCGAAGCCGGGATTCACCCGCAGGGTGACCTCGGCGCCGGGGGCCCGCTCGGCGAGTTGCTCGAGCATGTCGGCCGAGCCGCAGTTGACATGGATCCCGAGCCTGGCGACCTCGTCGAGGCTCGCCCGGTCGAAGATGTCGGCGGTGTAGACGATCGGATGCGCCGGGGGGAGGCCCGAGCCGCCGCGGCGCTCCGCGCGGGGGGCGAATCCCGCGGCCAGTGCCCGGTGGATCTCGCCGGTGCTCACGGCATCGACGAGCACCCCCTCGCGGCGGACGAGGTCGAGGATCGCGAGGTTCGAGCAGGCCTTCTGCGCGAAGCGGACGGTGTCCCAGGCGTCGTCGCCCCGCGGTCGCGTCAGGTCGCGGCAGCGGGTGCGGATGCTCTCGGCGTCGTAGACGTAGAGCGGCGTGCCATGCTCGCGGACGAGATCGGCGACCGGCACGCCGGCGATGGCGTGGCGGATGCCGCCGTGCCGGGGCGAGTCGGGGGAGGCGTCGAAGGCGGCGGAGACGTTCATCGGAGGAAGCCCCCGACCGGGGGCCGTTGGAGGAGGGAGCCCGGCCCCCGGCGGGCGTCGGTGCGGCGCCCGCCGCCGGGTCGGGAAGGGATCGATGGCATGCCGCTCGTCAGCAGGACGGGAGGCCGCGGGCGCCCCCCACCGCGGCCGTCACCGGCCGCCGGCGGGACGTCCGCCGCCGGGGGGCTGCTGACGCGCCATCTCGGCGGCCGCCTTGAGGACTCCCGGGCCGGCGGTGACGCGGGTCACCACGCCCCCGTCC
>CAZMOU010000008.1:13623-52415 GCA_964567835.1 uncultured Chitinophaga sp.
AGACCGAGCCCGAATCGGCGTCGGTGCCGGTCAGGCTCGCCGCCTGCTTCGCGGCCGCCTCCGCCTGCGGAAGTCCCATCGAGGCGGCGTAGGCGAGGATCCGGTCGAGCGCGACGGAGATGGCGGCCCCGGGCACCTCCTCGTCGGCCACGGCGGAGTTCGCCGAGCCGTTGGTGGCGAGCAGTTTCTCGAGCCGTCCCTTCACGTCGCCGCCGTGGAGGAGGAAGGCGTAGTCGGGGGTGACGGCGAGCGTCAGTTCGACCGTCGGTCCGAGGACCCCCGCCGCCGGAGTGGCGGAGACGTCGATCGACACCACGTGGAGGTTCGCCTTCCCCACCGTGCCGGCGTCGAACTTGGCCTTCACCTCGCGCGGCACGCGCGACGACCCGAGCAGTTCCTTCACCTGCCGCTCGAGCTTGGGGCCGTCGGCGATGTGCGCGCCGGCGGTGATCACGGGGAGATTGCCGGTGGAGCTGGTGTCGACCGTCAGCGCCGCATCGAGACCGCCGGCCTCGGCCATCGCCTCGACGATCCCGCGCACCACCACCGACACCGCCCGCGACACCTCGTCGCCCTGCGGCATCGCCCCGTCGAGGATGGCGAGGAGCTGGCGGGCCTGGGCCATCGTGAGCGGCTGCACGGCGTGGGCCCTCACCGCGTGGAGCCCGCCGTCGTGCGTGGCGGCGGTGGCGACCGAGAGGGGCGTGCTCGAGGCGGGCGCGGGGGGGCCGTTGCGACCGATCACCTTGTTCTCGAGGAACACCGTGTTCGCGTTCGTGTCGAGGGCCATCGCCAGCGACAGCGTCTCCACGTCCCCCAGCCCCTCGAGCGCGGTCTGGAGGGCCCGGGCATCGACCTTGCGCCCCTGCGCCGCCGCGGCCCCCGCCATCTGCTGGATCCCGGCGGCGAGGAGGGCCCGGATCGACTCGGGCATGTCGGCGGGGTGCGTCTCGACCGCCAGCGTGTAGTCGCCGACGAGCGGGCCGAGCACCGCCGCCGGATCGGCGACGTCGAACGCCTGCCCGCGCTGGCCGATCACCGCCCAGCCATCCTTCTCCTTGATCTCCAGTTCCTGCCCCGACGGGATGGTGATCCGCCGCACCCCGCCGTCGTTCTCCACCGGTCCGGTGACCCCCTGCAGCGAAGCGAGGAGCTTTTCCATGTCCTTCACCGGCACCACGGCATGCACGCCGAGGTCGGTTCCCTGGGTGGTGACGAACACGCCGAGGGGACGCCGGACGTCGAGCCCGTTCAAACCCTTGCCCTGGGTCGCCAGGAGGAGCACCGACTCGATCGAAGCGGCCAGACCGGGGTTCTCCACGTGCGGGCCGAGCCAGGCGAGTTGCTGCTTCAGGTCGCCGTAGCTGTCCATGGCGACGACGGCGAGCACCTTCCGTCCGGCGGTGGGCGCCTGGGCGAGCGCGGCGGGAGCCGGAACGAAGCCGATGACCAGGGCGGCGACGAGCGTGGCGAGCCGGTGGGCGTGGAGGCGGATCGAGGCCATGGGTGACCTTTGCAGAAGGGAGTGACGGGCGGAGCGGCGCGGGCCTGACACGGTTCGGACCGGGGGTGTCAGTGTAGCAGTCGTCCGGGGGGTGGTGCCTGCCGAATCCCCGTCCCCCGCGGCGTGCGCGGGACAAGCCGCCCCGCCCGCCGACGCCGCGCCGTCGTGCGAAAAAAGGGGTATCCTCGTCGGCCATGTCCGTGCCCCCCTCCAGCGTCGAGTCGGTGAGCCCGCCGGCCGTGCCGGTGGCGTTCCGCCCGTCGCCCATCCCCTATCCGATCCCCGGGCGGACGCCCCCCGTGGTGGTGCGGCGCCGGTTCGTCCACGCCGCCCTCTACCTGCTCACGGCGGCGACGACCTTCGCCGCCGGGGTGGTGGGGTGGGAGCCGCGGATTCTCGGCCTCGACGCCGACGTGGCCGCGGGGCTCGCCGCGCACGGCATGCGCGGGCTCGTCTACATGGTCGCGGTGCTCGCCGTGCTCTCGGCCCACGAGGCGGGGCACTTCATCGCCGCCGGGATCCATGGCATCCCCGCCACGCTCCCCTTCTTCCTCCCGGTGCCGGTGCTGCTGACCGGCACGCTCGGCGCCGTCATCGGCATGGACGGCTCGCGCGCCACGCGGCGCGAACTCTTCGACATCGCCATCGCCGGGCCGCTCGCGGGGCTGGTGGTGGCCCTGCCGCTGCTGTGGGTCGGGCTGGCGACGGCCGAGCCGGGGGAGTGCCTCTTCAGCCTGCCGCTCGTGGGCCAGTGGATCGTCGCCGCGGCACGGCCGGAGCTCGCCGGCAGCGGGGCCGCCGGGGCCTTCGCCCCCAACGCCCTCTTCATGGCGGGCTGGGTGGGGCTGCTCGTCACCGGACTCAACATGATGCCGATGAGCCAACTCGACGGCGGCCATGTGGTCTACGCCCTCTTCGGCGAGCGTTCGAAGTGGATCGCCCGCGGCGTGCTCCTGGCGTCGATGGCGGCGATCATCCTCACCGGCCGCACCAACTGGACGCTGATGATCGTGCTCGTGACGATGCTCGGCGTCGATCATCCGCCGGCGCGGGACGAGGGGGGCCCGATCGGCGCGTGGCGCACGGCGCTGGGGCTGCTCTCGCTCGCGATCCCGCTCCTCACCTTCATGCCCGAGCCGCTCCTGCTCGATTGAGGGTGGCAGGCCCGGTCGCCGGGCCCGGTGCCGGGGTGCGGGTCGGGTTGCCTGGCCGGTTTCTTGACACCATTGCAAGGGGGGGGTACTCTTCCTTCTGGGGGCGTTAGGGGGTGCGACGCGTCCGCGATCGTGTGGTGCTGTGCGGGATGATCGCGAGGAAAGCAGTCACGGTGAAGATGTCCGCGGTCTTGATCGTGGGGGTGATCCTGACCGCAGCCGGATCGGGGTTCGTCTCCGTCTTCCGTTCGCCCGGAAGCGTCGATACTGGCCGGGATCGCCCGGACCAGCGGGATGCCGATCTTGGCATCGTCGAAGCCGAAGACGTCATTCGCCATACGTTCCGGCTCACCAATTCCAGTGCCGAAGCGGTTCAGATTCTCGCCGTTCATACGTCATGTGGCTGCGAGTCGGCCGACGTCCGCGTCGGGCGAACGATCAGCCCTGGCGAGACGCTGTCGATCGCCTACGCGATGGAGAGCCGAGGAGCAGGGCTCCGCCGCGGGACGCTGACACTCGAAACGTCGTCCGCCGATCCCTTGATACGAAACGTGCGCTTCACGTTGACCGCCCGTGTGCCACGGAGGATCTGGTCGGAACCGGAGACGCTGGAATTTCGGGTCTCGCCGGATGGTGTCGCTCCACGTTCGGCCGAACTGGTCATCCTTGCAGCCGACCCCGAGCGAGTTTCAGGGGATTGTCGCACGTCGACCAGTCGCCAACTGGTCAGCGCGGAGCCGGTCGGCGATTCCATCGAGCGAATCGGAAACGGCGTTCGCGATGCCGGGTACCGTCGCGTCTTCCGTGTTCGCCTGCGAGACGACCCACCTCCCGGCATGACGATGGACTATTTGGCGATCGAGTTCGAGGGTTTCCCGGGTGAAGTGATGAACATACCGGTGGTCGCGGCGGTGGACGCCGCGAAGAGTGTCCTCGCGACAGCCGCGGAAGACGGCGTGGCGTTGGCTGATGATATCGACCCCGACGAGGGGAGGTAGGCGATGGTGCGAACGAATCGGCCGTGGCTCCTCGCCATGGCATGCATCGTGATCGGGATCGGCGGCAGAGCCGGTGCCCTGGACGATCTGACCGCGGACGAGGTGCTTGCCAAATCACAGAAGGCGATGGCTCCTCCGATTCAATACCGTCTCGTCAATTCGGGAATCGATTCGGTGGTGTCGATCAAGGATCTCGGCGGAGAGATCGGCGTGGCGACGCGCGTGGAGACGGTCAATCCGCTGCTCGAACAGGTCAGCCTCACCACGGCGAAGCAGGCACTGGAATGGCATCCGAAGACCGGATTGGCGATCGACAAATCGCTTTTCGGAGACGCGATGCTCGCCCAGGCCGCGGCGATCCGGCAGGCGGTGCCGTCTGGTGCGATGTCGCGCCTGCTCGATCCGGAAACGATCGACGGCGTTGAGCACTACGTCGTCGAGACCACGATTCCCCAAGGGTTCGCCGACGCCATCGCGAAGATGCTGTCGCTCTCCAAGCCATTCTCGGGAACGTCCCGGTCCTGGGTCGATTCCCGATCGTTCCACCTCCGCAAGGTGGTGAACGCCGCAGGCGAGATGGAATACCGCGACGTCAGGCAGGGGATCGAACTGCCCAATGACCTCTTCCTGCCGCCGGAGGGGATGACGTTCGAAAAGCCGACGACGATCCACGAGTACGTGAAGATCGTCTCCCGAGAGGCCCGCAGGGCGGCCGAGGCCCCCATACCGAAGATCGAGCCGAGGCAGGTCGGCCCGCCGATCTGGGATCCCGTCAAGAAGACCTGGAAAGGCGCCGCCCCGCCGGGGTGGACGCAGGAAGAGTGGGATGCCACCGTCGAATCGATGCCGAGTACGCCTGAGCCGGCCGACTCATCGCTCGAGAAGCCCGAGCCGCGGAAGCAGCCTCGGCCCTGGCTGCTCTATGCCAACGTCGTGATTCTCGCGTCCCTCGCCGTCTACGCGATCCTTCGAGGATTCGCGAGTCGCCGCCGCCGTTCCGAAACACCGTGAAGCCTGACCGCGAATGCCTCGAGCTCGACCGCGTCGATCTAGTCGGCCCCGTGGAAGACACCCCCGAAAGGTACCGTGATGCGATTCCAAGCCCTTCGACATCGATCGTTGACGTGGTGCGTTCGTTCGCTGGTGGTCTGCGTTGTCGTGGTTCTCACCGTCGGTGAACAGACGGTACTGCGAGCTGGTCCCTTAGAGGATTGCGAAGCGGCGAAGGTCAAAGGTCTCTTGGATTGCAAGACGGATCGCGATACCGCCGAGAAGATCTGCGTGAACAACGCGGAAGCAGCCCTCCGGGTATGCCAAACGAACCTTCTGGCAGCCCTCGACAAGGCCGATGTCGACAAGGAAACGCAATTGAAGATCGCGTTCGCGGCCTATGTCGCAGGAATGGCTGGTTGCGTCCTCATCGTCAACCCGCTCTGCCTGGTGCCAATCGGCGCGGCCTACGCATCGGCGCTGGCGGCGGTACAGCTCAATTGGGCACGAGTCGTCGATCAGGTAACGATCGACAAAAAAGCGTGCGACACCAACGCAGCGACCGATCTGGAAAAATGCCGCAAGAACGCCGACGTCGCTCGTGCTGGTTGTGAGAAGAAGGTGAATGACGCGTATGACGACTGCTGCACCAAAGCCTGCAACGGGGGGTAGCTGCCGTCGCGGCTGTTTTTTCCGCGACGGGATGGGCTGGCACTGAGCCCCGGCATGGGCGAGGCATTCCATATGCGGGAGCCTCGACGGCCTCGCCGTCGAGACTGTCCGTGACGCCGTCGTGCCGGGCGGGTGACGCCGCCGGGGAGTGGCGGCCTCCCGTCGGTCAATCGCCTCGTACGAGTCGCCACACGAGCGCCGTGTCGAGGTCGGGGGTGAGCCTGCGGGATGTCCCGGCCGGGCAGGTCAGGCGACGCTCGTGCGGCGACGCTCGAGGAGACCGAGTATGCCGGTGAGGAGGGCGAGGACGGTGCCCATGCCGGCGGGATCGATCTCGGGCACGGCGGGGGCGGCATTGCCGTTGAGTTGCATCGACAGCACGTTGCCCGGGGTGTTGTAGGACGCTCCGCCGTTCGAGGTGTAGAAACCGCCCTTCTGGGTGTACCCGACGGTGCTCGACGCGGACGCGGAAGCCAAGGACCAACGCAGATACGTGGAGTTGGTCACCTCCGACGTGCCGAGCCAGAAGGAATAGCTGGTGTTCGCCTTCAGATTCCACGTCGTCGACGGCGTGAAGGTGTAGGCCTGCTGGGTGCCGGTGAACGTGAAACCGGAAAAATCCTGGGTGTACGTCGCCGTCGCACCACCCGCGGGTGCGACGGCGGACGTCGAACCGTTCTCGAACATCGACAGACGCATGGTCGGGGTGAGGCTGCCGTTGGTGTAGGCCATGACGACCGCGATCGACGTGAGGTCGTAGCTCGACGCGCCGGTCACGAACGTCATCCCGCTGAGCTTGGCGTAGGGCTGGAAATTCCCCGAATAATTGTTCGCGGTCGACGTGTTCCAGGCGGTGAGGTTGCTGGTGTTGTCGAGCAGGATGAGATCGGCCCGGGCCGCGCGGCGCGTCAGGTGTCTCGACGGGGCGCTCCCCCGCGGCTCAGCGGACACCCCGACGCGATCGCGGCCGGGCCCGTGCCCGAAAGCTGGGCGCAGCGCGGGGGCGGTCGGTGAACGGCCGGTCCGGCGCGGGGGCATCCGAGGGCAGCGCCCGCGGAAACCGGCGTTTCGTTGACGCTCGTGCAGGACCCCTCCACAATCGGTCTTTCCGCCGGTCGCCTGCCCGCATTCCGTCCCGGACCGTCCAGCCCCCGCCTCCCGAGGAGCCACCCATGAACTTCGTCGAACAGGAAGATCCCGACGTCTGGGCCGCCATCCACGCCGAGCAGGTCCGTCAGGCGGAAGGCCTCGAGATGATCGCCAGCGAGAACTTCACGAGCCCCGCCGTGATGCAGGCGGTGGGGAGCGTGCTCACCAACAAATACGCCGAGGGTTACCCCGGCCACCGCTACTACGGCGGCTGCGAGTTCGTCGACAAGGTCGAGGAGCTGGCGCGCGAGCGGCTCAAGCGCCTCTTCGGCGCCGAGCACGTCAACGTCCAGCCCCACTCGGGCTCCCAGGCCAACGCCGCGGTCTACATGACCGCCATCCAGCCGGGGGACACCGTCCTCGCCTTCGACCTCGCCCACGGCGGCCATCTCACCCACGGCATGAAGCTCAACGCCTCGGGGGTGCTCTACCGGTTCGTCCACTACGGGGTGCGGAAGAGCGACCACCGCCTCGACTTCGACCAGATCGCGAGCCTGGCCCGCGAGCACCGGCCGAAGCTCATCGTCGCCGGGGCGAGCGCCTACCCGCGCGAGATCCCCCACGGGAAGTTCGCCGAGATCGCGCGCGAGGTCGGCGCCAAGCTGATGGTCGACATGGCCCACTACGCCGGCCTCGTCGCCGCCGGGATCCACGACAATCCCGTCCCGGTCGCCGACTTCGTCACGAGCACCACCCACAAGACGCTCCGCGGCCCGCGCGGCGGCATCGCCATGTGCCGCTCGGGCGACGCCAAGCTCCTCGACCGCTCCGTCTTCCCGGGGCAGCAGGGGGGGCCGCTGATGCACGTCATCGCCGGCAAGGCGGTGGCCTTCGCCGAGGCGCTGCGGCCGGAGTTCAAGGAGTACGCGACGCGCGTCGTGGAGAACGCGCGGGCGCTCGCCGCGAGCCTCGCCTCCGGAGGGGTGCGTCTGGTGAGCGGCGGCACCGACAACCACCTCATGCTCGTCGACGTCACGCCGCTGTCCATCGGCGGCAAGACCGCCGAGCAGGTGCTCGACCGCTGCGGCATCACCTGCAACAAGAACATGATCCCCTTCGACGAGCGGAAGCCGATGGATCCCTCCGGCATCCGTCTGGGGACGCCCGCGCTGACGACCCGCGGGCTCGGGGTGGACGAGATGAAGCGCGTGGCGGCATGGATCCTCGAGGCGCTCAAGGCCCCCGAGGACGAGGCCACGCTGCGGCGCGTGCGTGGCGAGGTGGCGGAGATGGCGGAGCAGTTCCCCGTGCCGGCGGCCCGGCTCGAGGTGGTGACGCGATGACCCCGCGGGCGGAGCCGCCGCGAACGCGTCCGTCCGACGCGGCGCCGTCGGGTGTCGTCCGCGTCGGGCTCGTCCAGTCGGCCTGCACGACCGACCGCGAGGCCAACGTCGCGCGGGCGCTCGAGGGGATCGCGGCGGCGGCGGAGCAGGGGGCCGACGTCGTCTGCCTCCAGGAGCTCTTCGCCGGGCAGTATCCCTGCCAGGCGGAGGAGCACGCGAAGTTCGCCGAGGCGGAGGGGATCCCGGGGCCGCTCACCGAGCGCGTCGCCAGGGCCGCGGCGGAACGGAACGTGGTGGTGGTGGCGAGCGTCTTCGAGCGGCGCACCGCGGGCCTGTTCCACAACACCTGCGTCGTCTTCGACCGCGACGGCTCGCCGGCGGGGCTCTACCGGAAGATGCACATCCCGGACGATCCCCACTACTACGAGAAGTTCTATTTCGCGCCGGGCGACACCGGCTTCATGAGCGTGCGCACGAGCCGCCTCGACGTCGGCCCGCTCGTCTGCTGGGACCAGTGGTATCCGGAGGCGGCCCGGCTCACGGCCATGGCCGGTGCCCAGGTGCTCTTCTATCCCACCGCGATCGGCTGGCTCGACGGCGAGGAGTCGGTGCACCGGGCGCAGTACGAGTCGTGGGACACCATGCTCAGGAGCCATGCGATCGCCAACGGCGTCTTCGTGGTGGCGGTGAACCGCTGCGGATACGAAGGCCCCCTGAACTTCTGGGGGGCGAGCGTGGCCTACGCCCCCGACGGGAGCACGCTGGCGAAGCTGCCGCACGGCGAGCCGGCGACGGTGGTGGTGGAGTGCGATCTCTCCCGCATCGAATGGTCGCGGACGCGCTGGCCATTCTTCCGGGACCGGCGCATCGACGCCTACGGCGACCTCGTGAAGCGTTTCGGTGGCTGAATCGATGGCCACCGCCGACACGCCCGCCGCCCTCGGGCTCCGCCTCCCCGCCGAGTGGGAGCCGCACGCCGCGACCTGGATCGCCTGGCCGTCGCGGCCGGCGGCGTTCCTGGGAAGCATCGCCGACGTCTCCCGGGCCTACGCGCGCGTCGTGCGCACCATCGCCCGGTACGAGCCGGTGCACGTCATCGGCACCGGACGGGTGCTCGACGAGGCGAGCCGGATGGTGGGCGGGGCCGCCGGCGTGAGCCTCGTCGACATCCCCACGAACGACTCCTGGATCCGGGACACCGGTCCGGTGTTCCTCGTGGAGCGGCAAGGGCCGGGGAGGGGGGCGGTGGCGTGGGAATGGAACGCCTGGGGGGGCAAGTATCCTCCCTGGGACGCCGATGCGGGCGTCGGTCGCGCGATCGCGGCCCGCTTGGGTCTGCGCACCTTCGAGCCGGGGCTCGTGCTCGAGGGGGGCGCGATCGAGACCGACGGCGACGGCACGCTCCTGGTCAACGCCCGGTGCGTCGACTCGGTCTCGCGCAACCCCGGCGTGTCCCGGGAGCGGATCGAAGGCGTCCTCCGCGACCAACTGGCGGTGGAACGCGTCCTCTGGATCGGCGGCGAGCTGGCGGGCGACGACACCGACGGGCACGTCGACCAACTCGCCCGGTTCGTCCGGCCGGGGGTGGTGCTCGCGGCCCGGCAGCCCGTCCGCTCCGACCCGAACCATGCGAGCCTCGCGGAGAATCTCTCCCTCCTGGCGGGCCTCGACGACGCCCGTGGCCGGCGCCTCGAGGTGGTTCCCGTCGACATCCCCGCACGGTTCACCTTCGGCGGCGTGCAGCTCCCCGCCAGCCATCTGAACTGGTACGTCGGCAACGGCTTCGTCGCCGTGCCGGTGTTCCACGAACCGACCGACCGGGCGGCGCTCGACACGCTCGCGGCCGCCTTTCCCGGGAGGGTGGTGGAGCCGGTGCCGATCGACGTCGTCGTCCGCGGGCGGGGCGGCCTGCACTGCATCACCCGGGACGAACCGGCCGGGGCGGGGCCGGTCGGCGGCAGCTGACGGGGGAAAGGCCCCAGATCCCCCGCTTTCCCCGTCCCGTTTCGGTCTTGCCCTCCCCGCCCCCTCCCGGCACCATCTGCACCTTCCGGGGATCCGGAGCGAAGAGCCATTGAAGGCTCGACTCCGGGCCCGGGGCCGGCTGCGGACGGGGTGAACGCCGCTCGAAGAGGCGCGGACCCCACGGGAGATCCCGGCTCCCGCGGTCCTGTCCCCCGCGGACGCAGGACCGTGGGGGCTCCGTCCACGGACAGCAAGGAGCGCACCGATGGAACAACTCGCGTCCGCCGCCCAGGGCTTCGTGGCGCTCCTGGCGCGCTTGGCCCTCGTGACGATCTTCGTCGTGAGCACGGTGTCGAACAAGATCCCGCAGTTCAGCCAGACCGTCGACTACATGACGCGCGAGGGGGTGCCGATCCCGAAGGCGGCCCTCGCCGGAGCCATCGGCCTGCTGCTCCTCGGGGGCGTGTCGCTCCTCCTCGGTGCCTGGACGAGGATCGGCGCCTGCTTCCTCCTCGTCTTCCTCTGTGCCGCCACCTACTACTTCCACGACTTCTGGACGATCGCCGACCCGCTGCAGCGCCAACTGCAGACGATCCAGTTCCTGAAGAACCTCGCCATCGGCGGGGGGCTCCTCGCGCTGGTGGCCTTCGGGGCGGGGTCGTGGAGCGTGGATGGCTGGATCGGACGGAAGCAGGCCGAGGTGGAGGCCGACGCCCCGGCGGCCAAGCCGCGCGTCCAGGCGAAGGTCCAGGCCTGACACGGTCGGCGGGGGATTCACCCTCCCCCCCGCCGCGCCGCTTCACCGCGGAAGCATCCTCCCGTACCATGCTCCGGTTCGGGGGGGCGGTGGTGGCGCCACGCCGCCCGTTCCCCCCCGCCGTCCGGAGGGATTCCGCCATGTCGAGGCTCGCAGTCGTCGCGGTGGTCGGTGTCGTGTGCGGCCTCGTGCCCCGTGCATCCTCCGCGGCCGATCCCCAGTCCACCCAGGAACGCCCCGTCGCCATGCACGCCCCCGTCGCCACCCCCTTCGGCACCCTTCCCGACGGCCGCACGGTCAACCTCTGGACCCTCGAGGTCCCCGGCGGTTGGAAAGCCACGATCAGCGAGTACGGCGCCATCCTCACGGGCTTCCACGTGCCCTCGAAGACCGGAGCCGACGGGGCCACCGACGTCGTCCTCGGCTTCGATTCGCTCGATCCGTACGTCAAGGGCCATCCCTACTTCGGCGCCACCTGCGGCCGCGTCTCCAACCGGATCGCCAAGGGGACGTTCGACCTCGACGGCAAGACCCACACCCTCGCCACCAACAACGGCGCGAACCACCTCCATGGCGGCGTCGTCGGCTTCGACAAGCATCTGTGGAAGGCGGCGGCGCACCTCACCGACGCCGGGCCGTCGCTCGTCCTGACGACCGTCTCGCCGGACGGCGAGGAGGGCTATCCCGGGAAACTCGCGGCGAAGGTCGTCTACACGCTCTCTCCCTCCGGCGAACTGGTCGTCGACATGTCGGCCACCACCGACGCCCCGACGATCGTGAACATGGTCCACCACTCCTACTGGAACATGGCGGGACAGCGCTCGGGCGCGGTCGGCCCGCAGGAGCTCGTCGTCTTCGCCGACACCTACCTCCCCGTCGACGCGGGCGGCATCCCCACGGGGGAGCAGGCCAAGGTGGAGGGCACGCCCTTCGACTTCCGCCCCGAGCGCAGGCCCGCCGGCACGCTCGCCGCCGCGATCGCCGCCCTCCCCGCCAGCGCCGACGGCTCGAATCCGGGCGGCGTCGACCACAACTACTGCGTCCGCGGCTGGAAGGCCGACGGCGTCCTGCGGCCGGTGGCCCGCCTCCGCGATCCGGCCAGCGGACGCACGCTCGAGATCGTCTCCGACCAGCCGGGCGTGCAGGTCTACACCGGCAACTACCTCGACGGGTCGCTCGAGGGGAAGGCCGGCACGGTGTACGGCAAGCATGGCGGCATCTGCCTGGAGACGCAGAAGTTCCCCGACTCGATCCACCACGCCGATTGGCCCTCCACCCGGCTCGACCCCGGGCAGACCTACCGGCACCGGATGGTGCACCGGTTCACGAAGTAGCACCGTCCCCGGAGCCCGCGCATGGTCTTCCCCGTCGCCGACGACAACTCCGACCGCACGCTCTTCCCCCTGGTGACGGTGGCGCTGATCGTGGCCAACGTCTTCGTGTTCGTCGTCCTCCAGGGGATGGGGCAGAACGACGACGTCACGCTGGCCTACTGCCAGGTCCCGGCGGAGATCCTCTCCGGCCGTGACGTGGTCACCGAACCCTCGATGCGCGAGATCGCCGTGCAGGGGCAGCAGGTGGTCGTGCCGGTGCCGGGGCTGCGCCCCACGCCGATCCCGGTCTGGCTCACGCTCCTCACCGCGATCTTCATGCACGGCAGCATCATGCACCTCCTCGGGAACATGTGGTTCCTCTGGCTCTTCGGCGACAACGTCGAGGATTGCATGGGCCACGCCCGCTACCTGGCCTTCTACCTCGCCACCGGGATCGTGGCGTCGGTGGCCTTCGTGCTCTTGAACGCCACCGGGGAGGCCTCGCTCACGCCCTGCCTGGGGGCGTCGGGGGCGATCTCGGGCGTGCTCGGCGCCTACCTCGTGCTCCACCCGCAGCGGCGCGTGAGCGTGATCCTCCTGCGCATGATGATCGACGTGCCCGGCTACGTGGCCGTCGGCATCTGGTTCCTCTTCCAGGTGGTGAGCGGCCTCTTCGACACGGGGGGCGGGGGTGGGGGCGTGGCCTACTCGGCGCACGTGGCCGGGTTCGTGGCGGGCATGGCCCTGGCGAAGCCCTTCTCCACCAGGGCCGCGCGCGAGGATGCCGACCCGCTCGTGATCCTCCGCCGCCGCATCGGGTGACGGCGGGCGCTGACGGAGGCGCGGGCCGGGGTGTCCGGCCGCCCCGCGGGGGCCGCCACTTCGCCCCCGGGCCGACACGGCGGTCATGGCATCGGGTGCTTCTCGAAGAACTCCCAGATCAACTCGTTCGCGGAGACGTTCTCGGCCGACTTGCCGATGAACCCGACGGGGGGCTTTTGGCCCGGCCAGGTGTGCCCCCCCTCCTCGACGGTCACGAGCACGACCTCGGCGCCGTCGCGGCCGCCGCGCCACGTCGTGCGGGTGACCTCGAGTCCCTCCTCCTTCGAGGCGAGCGTCTCCGTCACCGGCACCTCGTCGCAGCCGTCGAGCGCCACCCAGGTGCGCACCGATTCCTCGACCCCCTTCAGCGTCATGAAGGGGGGCTGTCTGCCCTTCCTCGTGTCGAAGGGGACGATGTCGTCCTTCGTGCCGTGGAAGTGGATCACCGGGACGGGACGCGTCGGCCGGCTCTCACGGATGGCGATCGTGCCGGCCACCGGGGCGATCGCGGCGATGCGGTCGGAGAGTTCCGCGGCCAGCCGGTAGCACATCATGCCGCCGTTGCTCATGCCGCAGGCGTAGATCCTCCTCTCGTCGACCGCGAGGACGCCGGCGAGATCGTCGAGCAGCGCCCGGATGAAGGCCACGTCGTCGGGCCGGTTCTCGTTCATGCGGCCCCTGAATCCCCCGGCGTTCCAGGTCCGGAACGGCCCCACGCCGGTGCCGCTGGGATAGACGGCGACGAAGCCCGCGGCGTCGGAGGTGCGGTTGAGCCCGGAGAACCACACCATCATCGGGCCGTCCATCGCCGCTCCGTGGAGGGCCAGGACCACCGGCCATCGCTTCTCCGGATCCGGCGTCTCCGGGACGTGGACGAGGTAGGACCGCTCGCGACCGTCGACGGCGAGGGTGCGCGTGTGGTCGCCGGCGCCGAGGGGGCCCGCCGCGGGAGCCTCCGGGGGGGGTGATTCGCTCGAAGCCGTCACCTGCGCGAGGGCCACGCGTGTCGGCGGGCCTGGGCAGACAGGCAGCGCGAGAAACAGCCCGAGGAGCGGGCCGACGGGTGTGACGGCGAGGCACGTCCGCATGGTATTCCCCCTTGGCTCACGTTCTACCCGAAGCAGCGGGGGCACGCCCGGCCGGGGAGCGGCAAGGGCGGTCCTCCGCCGCATCGACGGCGAGAGCCACCCCCGGGAACTCCTGTAGACTGCGCCGCTCCATCGTGCCGCCAGGACCGGCCCCGCACCGTCGGCCCGCGACGGTTCCCTCCGTGAAGGCGTTTCCCCGTGAACAGACTCCTCGTCGCGAGCGTCGTCGCGTTCGTCTGCCTCGCACCGGGAACGGCGTCGAGCCGAGCGCCGCGGCCCGCACCGACCATCCCCGATCTGACCCGTGGCGACACGGTCCCGGGCGACGCACGGCACGATTGGAACCTCGGCCCGACCGGGCTCCGCGGCTGGATGCACTGCGACACGTTGGTGACCAAGGACGCCCGACAGGTCCTGGTGACGAAGGTGGACGACGGCTCTCCGGCCGACGGCGTCGTCCGGGTCGGCGACGTCATCCTCGGGGTCGGCGGAAAGGCCTTCTCCTCCGACCCGCGCGTCGCGTTCGGGCGAGCGATCACGCATGCCGAGTCCGAGGTCGGCGGCGGCGCACTGGCGTTGACCCGCTGGCGGGCGGGGGCGATCGAGGAGGTGGTGGTCGAACTGCCGGTGCTGGGGAGCTACGGTCCGACGGCGCCGTTCGGGTGTCCCAAGTCGCGGCTCGTGTTCGAGCGCGGCTGCCGAGCGCTCGCGGCCCGGATGGCGGAGCCCGCGTACGGGAACGGCGATCTCGATCCGATTCCCCGTTCACTCAACGCGCTCGCCCTGCTCGCCAGCGGCGAAGAGCGATACCTGCCGCTGGTCCGACGCGAGGCGGAATGGGCCGCCGGCTTCACCTCCCGCGCCATGCAGACCTGGCACTACGGCTACTGCATCATGCTCCTCTCCGAATACGTCGCGGCGACCGGCGACCGGACGGTGATGCCGGGCCTGCGGCGACTGGCCCTGGAGGCGGCCCGGGGGCAGAGCGCCGTCGGCTCGTGGGGGCACGGGTTCGCCAGGCCGGACGGCCGGCTCGGCGGTTACGGCATGATGAACGCCCCCGGATTGCCGCTGACCATCTCCCTCGTCATGGCGCGCGACGCGGGCGTCGACGATCCGGAGGTGGCCCGCGCGATCGAGCGCAGCGCGCGGCTGTTGCGGTTCTACGTCGGCAAGGGGGCGATTCCCTACGGCGACCATCATCCCTGGATCGAGACGCACGAGGACAACGGCAAGTGCGGGATGGCGGCGGTGTTGTTCGATCTGCTCGGCGAACGGGAGGGCGCCGCGTTCTTCTCCCGCATGAGCGTGGCGTCGCACGGTGCGGAGCGGGACTGTGGCCACACGGGGAACTTTTTCAACCTCCTCTGGGCGATGCCGGGCGTCTCGCAGGCCGGGCCGCACGCGACCGGGGCGTGGATGGAGGAATTCGGTGGCTGGTACCTCGACCTGGCCCGGCGCTGGGACGGAACGTCGCTCCACCAGGGCCCGCCCGAGCGGGATCCCGACAGCTACGCGGGCTGGGACAGCACCGGCGCCTTCCTCCTGGCCTACGCGATGCCGCTCGAGAAGATCACCCTCACGGGAAAGCGTCCGGGCGTCGCCCCGCAGCTCGACGCGGCCGCCGCCCGGGCGCTGATCGACGACGGTCGTGGGTGGGACAACGCCGACCGCACGAGCGTCTACGATGCCTTCGACACGCAGGAGCTCCTGCGGCGACTCGGCAGCTGGTCGCCGGTCGTCCGCGAGCGTGCCGCCATGGCGCTCTCGCGTCGCGGGGAGGCTCCGCTGGCGGAACTGCTCGACATGCTCGGCGGCCCCGAGCCCGAGGCGCGGCTCGGCGCGTGCCAGGCCTTGGCGGCGCTCGAGCGCCGCGGGGCCCCGGCCGTCGACTCGCTGCAGGCGCTGTTGTCGGAGCCGGACCTCTGGCTCCGGATCAAAGCGGCCGACGCGCTCGCCGCCATCGGCGAGCCCGCCATGCCGGCGGTTCCCCGGCTGCTCGGGCTCCTGGCGGAGGTCGATCCGGTCGACGATCCGCGCGGGATGCAGCAGCGGTATCTCGCCTTCGCGCTGTTCGACCAGCGGGGCGGACTGCTCGGGCGGTCGCTCGAGGGGGTCGATCGGGAGGCGCTGTTCGAGGCGGTCCGGGTCGGGCTCGGCAATGAAGACGGCCGTGCGCGGGGCAGCATCGGCTCGGTCTACCGCAGGCTGACCGCCGACGAGATCCGGCCGCTGTTGCCCGCCATCCACCGGGCGATCGTCGAGCCCGCGCCCAGCGGCGAGATGTTCGCCGACACGATCCGCGTGGAAGGGTTGCGGGTCCTGGCGAAGCATCGGATCACGGAAGGGATGCTCGCCTGCGTGAGATACACGCGGGATCAGAATCCCTGGGCGAGCGAAAACCGGACGCCCGAGCTGATGGAGATCCTGGCGGGGTACGGGGCCGCCGCGAAACCGGTCATCCCCGAACTGGCCGCGATCGCCGACTTCTTCGAGAATGAAGAGAGGGACTTCCCGCGACGGTTGTCGCTCGTGAAGGCCGAGGCGGTTCGCCGGACGATCCGCGCCATCGAGGCGTCGGAGGATCACCCGGAATTGGTGCCGCTCGAGGCCGGTTTGCCGCGCTAGCTGTCCGTGGAAAAAGTCATCCATGACCTTTTTCCACTCGGGACACCCCCGAAAAAGCCAAGGTTTTTCAGGGGTGTCGGCCGCCGCATCCAGCGGCGGGTCACCTTGTCCACGGCCTGCTAGCCGGAGTCCGGATCGGAAGCCCCTCGCACCGCCGAGCAATCCGCATGAAGATCGGTATCGTCGCCAACGAGTTCTTCGACCTGTCCCTCGGCCGCATGGGAGGGTTCGGCTGGGCGGCGCGGCAGGCGTCACGATTCCTGTGGGCCTCCGAGGATCGACGATTCGAGCCGGTGTTCCTCGCCGGCGAGGGTCTCGCCCCGCCCGATCGGCCCGATCCGGTGGCGCACGGCACGCGGCTGATCCTGCTTCGAGCCGACGAGGCCGACCACGCCCGCCGCGTGCGCGACGAGGGCGTCGACCTCCTGCTCTCGATCGACTACCGGCCGAGTTACGAGGCCCTGTTCCGACTGCTGCCCCGCACGCCGCTCGTGGTCTGGGTGCGCGATCCGCGGACACCCGAGGACATCGCCCGGATCCGAACCCTCCGCATCCCCGGCGCCGAGGACGAGACGCCCGCCGGCATCGTGACGCCCGACTGCTCGTCGCTCGGCCGCGTCATGGCGGAGTCGGCGTCGCAGGGCCGTCCGGTGTCGTTCGCGACGCCGGCCCCGCCGCTTCTCGCGAAGATCCCGGCGGCGTACGGGCTGCCCGCGGCGGGCGGTTCGTTCCTCCCCAACATCGTCGACCTGTCGCCGAAGGAGCCGATCGTGAAGAGCCTCCGCCCGAGCGTGGTCTTCCTCGGCCGGCTCGATCCGATCAAGCGGCCCTGGCTCTTCGCGGAGCTGGCCCGGCGTTTCCCGGAAGTCGACTTCGTCTTCCTCGGCAAGCCGCATTTCGAGGGACGGGGATCGTGGCAGCCCTCCGCGCTGCCGGACAACGCCCGCTGGGCCGGGCATCTCGACGGGGCCGAAAAGATCCGGATCCTCTCGGCCGCGTGGGTGCTGGTGAACACGTCGATCCACGAGTCCATGGCCGTGAGCTTCCTCGAGTCACTCGCCTGCGAGACGCCGTTGCTCGCGTGCGTCGACGGGGCGGGTGTGGTCACGAGCCACGGCGTCTTCGTCGGTCGCCACGACGGCGACGGCCTGGGCGCCATCCCCGGGCTCGTCGCCGGCCTGTCGCGGTTGCTCGACGACACGGCACTCCGCACGCGGCTCGGGCGCGAGGGACGGCGCTGGGTGGGCGAGACGCATCACGCGACGCGATTCGGGGTCGAGTTCGCGCGGATCTGTGCGGCGGCCGCAGGCCCGGATCGGAACCAGGCCGACCGCTGACCCGATCGCCCGGAGGCGTGGGACCGCCCCGAAGGGCCGAGGCGAATCGCGCGCGGAACGCGGAAACGAAGAGATCCCCGGAGAAAACGTCGTTTCTCCGGGGATCATCGAGATGGCGAACAGCGGTTCAGTCGGGATGACAGGACGTCGTTTGAACTTTTTTTGACGGCGATCCGAAATTGGCCTCTCGCGATAATTCTTGTAGACATCTGATTGACATGCTCCAGTCTACCGAACTTGTTGACTGAAGCTCTCGGGGCCACAGAGATCCATGCTCCAAGGAACAAAAGAGCCTGCGAAGAATGACTTGCCCGCCAAGGGCTGACAGCGAATCGCGTAGAATTCGATACAAACGGAATGTACCAATAAACGTAACCGCAAGCCTCACACCGTATCAATGGCTCTACTTTTCGCGTTGGCTTTCGTGCAGCCACTCCGGTTGAAGCCTGACTGGATCACTCGTGGTGGCAGCGACGAAGAGCTTCAGTTCGGCGCGATCGGACGGATTCAAGTACTCGATCCGCAGGGCATGTCGGTGACTAGCGGTGAGTTCCACTTGTTCTTCCACCGTCTTGGCAGAGCCGAGTGCAAGAACTTCGTGACCATCTAACCAGACGGTGATCTGTTCGCCTTGTCCCAACAGCGAGCTGAATGCATAGCGATCCGTGAGAGGAACAGTGATAAATCCATCCCACACAACGCGATAGGGTGCCGTGATGCGATCTTGATGCGGCTCGGAGCCAAACTGCTCAAAAAACAGCGGAGACTCCGTAGTTTCAAACACCAGCTTATCTCCAGAAAAGTACTGAGCCTTCAGTCCTTTTCCTGGTTCGGACGAGGGGGCGATGGCGGGTCGTCGCACCTCGCCGCGCTGACGTTGCCAGTTGTTCCAACCCGTGATTTCGTATAGACGGTTGTGCCCGATTCCAGGTGACAACCACAGGACTCGCCCATCGCTGGTGGACGCCAGTGCGATTCCCTGATTGTCGTCGCCGTGAGTCCGGTAAAAGCCATCGTCGCGTCCATCGTCAACGTGGTGGTCAAAGAAAGCACCGACATACAGTCCGTCCTTCGTCCAGACTTGTGGCGGCTGGCGCGTCTGATCGTGCACCACCACTGTGCCGTCTGGTCCGTACTCGGTCTGCATCGGATAGAACAACATGCCCGAATTCGCTTCTCGCGGATCCTTCGTTTGTCGCCCTGCGGAAAACAGCGGGCGTAATTGAGCATCGAATCCCAGCACGCGCGAGCCACGAACGGACTGTTCAGGCCAACTGCCACCTTCGTATTGGCCATGATCCCGAACGAGCAGTCCGGCCTGCCACGCTACGTTGACTGAGCCATCCGGGGCCACACTCAATCCACGTGGCGAACCCCAGCCCATGCCGTCAGCTATGATTTCTCCAGCCGTCTGTACTCGCCCGAAGTCCCAGCGCGGCGCCGTGTTGTCAGGTCCTTCCCATCCGCTCAGCGGTATTCGAAACATCGCTTCTTTCAAGTTGATGCCTCCCGCGAGCAGGAAATCACCCTCCGCCGTATAGTCGCCGACGTTTCCGAACGACAGCGGGACAGTGACATTCGCGTAGAACCGAAACTCATCCGGGTCGAACGTGCCGTCCCCGTCGCTATCGGCCCACGAGAAGAATTTTGGTGTCTGGCTAAGGTCCTTGGATCCTTGATGTTCCGCCGCCGTCACCCATGGCTGAGGCCAACCATCGCGGCCCGTCCCAGCGAACTGAAAAAAATTTCGCCCGCTGTTCAACGGCAGTCCGGCGACTGCCACCGGCACCGCTTCGCCACGTGCTGCATCCAACTGGACTACAGCGGGCATCAGCCGGTGGTACAAAAACGTTTTCCCCTTTTTGCGCACTACGCGGAATGGACCAGTGAATGGAAACAGGCCGTCCCCAAGCCGACCGGTCGCATAGCACGCCTCTAAGGTCCACTTGCCCGCCGCAAGGTCAAGTCGATACTCATGAACAGAGCCTTCCGGAGCCACGCCGAACAGCCGGGTTGTATCCTGCGGGTCGAATGCGCCACTCACATAGAAGGCCATCCCACCAAACCATTGATCGACGAGTTGGCCTTCACGAGCGAACCTTGCCACTCGACGGGGCGGCACAGTCGGTTCACCAATCAGGAAGCCCCCCATTCCATCGGCAGCGATGTCTTCGACACCAGCGAATCGCAAAGGATCAAATCGACCCATATTTCGCGGCTGGCCCCCGTACCTCTGTGCCACGCGCCAGTTCGCATCCAGACGCAGCACTTGATGAGACTCTAACACGAGCCACGCCTCGCGCCGTTCAGGGTCATAGTCGACCGCCGTGACTTCGCCTTCGAACGATTCCAACTTCTGCGGCGCCGCCCCGGGCTTAACAAGAAAAATACTGCGTCCGGCGACAGCCAATCCATCGCTTTTCTCCGCATCGCTGATCGCCGTGACTCGACTGACACCGTCCAACTTGACTTCTGCCAGAATATTCCCATTCTCGGTTGAGAGCCATCTCACGGCGTTTCGTGTGGGTACTGCGGCGAGCAAATTGGAACCGCGCGCATCCAAGTCAGATGGTATCGCCTCGTCATCCGCGACCTGCCATGTTGCCTCAACCGTGCCGCTCGAAGCATTCAGCCGACGCAAACAGCCTTTCGGGTCGAGCAAGAACAACTTGCCTCCTCCTGTGGCGAGACTACGCAGCGCTCCGCCGTCATAGAATTGCTCCCGTCGCCACTGGACTCGTGACATGGCGGTATCAGAGCACACGACCGACATCAGTGATTCCGTCAAAGGCGAGCCGATGAAAACGGCGCCCCCATCCACGGCCACCAAGCCCGCCCCCACATGATCCCCGACCCATGATCGACGAGGTTCCGGGTGTTCCCCACCAGGTGGATTGACACCAACGGTCATTAGATAGCGTGCAGTGAATCCCGACGAAACAACCGCCCGCCACTCGTAATTTCCCTCGGGCACGACACGCCCGCCATCATCACGGCCATCCCAACGCGTCGTCACTCGTTTCGCCGCTACTGTTTCGCCGCGATGCAAAGTCCGCACCAGCCGTCCGCTGGACTTTTCAAACACTCCAAGCGACAACCGTCCTGCCGATGTCTGGCATTCGATTAGTGATTCTCCACGAGCCGCACCGTTACCGGTTTGCCCAGAAACTGGACAGGCAGTGACACCAAAAAGCAGAACAGTGAACGGAAGCAGAAGGAATCTCACGGAAATCTCCCTCGATTGAGCGTCGACTACATTCTCAATCTGATTGCAGCGCTTCGACGAGACGTGTCATGTTGGTGGCGATAAAACTGCTGCTCACGACATGTTGTAAGTTCTCGAGAACCCCGGCGTCAATGTTGGCGGGATTTGAACTGAGGAGCAGATTGGTAGCGAACGACTGTTGGAGTCTTGTATGCACTCACACCGAACTCAGGTGCCGCGGTTGAACCGAATTCCGTTCTCGCTCTTTGCTACTAAATCGATGCCATAAAAAGGGTTCTTCCGGCATTTCAGTGGCAGGGTAGCCGCGGCCTGAGGTCGAGCTTGCCGCAGAAGAACAGGATGCGAGTTCGGTAGTTGGCGAAGGAGCGGAAGCCCCTCGCCGCGTACTTCAGGGCCTGGATGACGCTGTTGTAGCCCTCGGTCGTGGCGTTCGTGATGGGGTAGAGGAAGTAAGTCAGGATGTTGGGCAGATGACGCCTGAGCATCCTCGCCACCCTGACCACCGGCCGCAGTCGGCACCTCACGGCCCATGCGTACCACCGGTTGAAGAAGCGGTGGGCGCTCGTCGAGTAGACATGGCGCCAGAACCAGCGAAACAGATCGGTGATCCCCCAGGCTCTCGCCGTCTTCAGGCCTTGTTTCTTGATCGCATCGAAGCGCCGACGCTGCTCGGGGGAGAGGTTCGCCTTGTTGAAGAGCCAGAGCTGTCTGGTGCCCTTGAGCCGGTCGTCGTCCTGGGCCTGGAGGGCCTTGTTTTCATCCCTTCGCACCTGATCGACCGCCTCACCGAGATGCTTCGCGACATGGAACTTGTCGTGCACCAGTTCGGCATTCGGCGTCTGCCGAGCGACGGCATGGGCATACGCGGGAAGCATGTCGGCGGCGACGGCACACACCCCCTGTCGCTGCTCGACGGTGAGCGTCGCGAGCACGCTCTCGGAGGCCGCCTGCGTGCGTTCCGGAGCGACATCGAGGACGCGGGATCCGTCGAGGTCGGTGAGGACGGTGATGTAGTCCTGTCCTCTCCCGAAGCTCTTCTCGTCGATGCCGATGTGCTTGATGGGCGTGGCCTCGCGGCGCTGGAGTCCGCGAGCCACCGCCCGGTCCATGATCTTCTGCACGGCATCCCAAGAGAGGCCGAGCAGGGCAGCCGCGGCTTTCACGGTGCGGCAAGCCTGCAGGACCTCGACGGCGAAGGCCTCGAAGAGGAGCGTGAAGCGAGAGTGCTTCCCGGCCCACGGCGGCACGATGGTCTTCACTCCGTGATCCGGGCACCGGCAGCTGGGCAGCCGGGCGATCAACTCGGTCGTGAACTGCATCGTGTCCAGGTGCCGCCACCGCCGCTCTTCGGCGTGATCGGCAAGGCCGCAGGCCCCGCCGCACTCGGGGCAAACCACGCCGGATCCGACGTGCGAAAGGCGGATCTCGACTCGTCGATCCTCGAGCTGGAGGTCGACCGAATCAACCCGCCAGGAGTCATCGAGGCCGAGCAAAAGGGCGTAGTGCGAAGAGAGGGTTTCTATCCCGGCAATCTACGCCATCAGGCCGCCGATTCGATCGCCCCGTGCCACGGAAATCCCCGAAGAACCATAAAAAGAGTTGAGGCTTGTCGCACAAAAGTACGACAAGCCCCGTGGGTAATTAATCGGGGCGACTGGATTCGAACCAGCGACCTCTACGTCCCGAACGTAGCGCTCTAGCCAGGCTGAGCTACGCCCCGATTTCGGCGGCGGCCGCTCGGAACGAGCCGGCCGACCGCGACGCAAACCCCGAGAGTACCTTGCCCCCCGCCGGCGGGCAACGCCACCCTACGGCCCCGCGGTTTCCCGCCGTTTCCGGGGCAGCGGCCGGTCCCCCGACGCGCTCGGGCGTCCCGAACGGCCACGCGACTGCACCCGCCGCGTCAGTTCGGCACGTCCGCCAGATCGGCGGGCAGTTCCCGCACGTCGCGCTCGGCGTCGGCCGCCGCGATCGCCCGCAGGCGGGCCACGACCTCCGGGTGCGCGTCGGCGACGTCCGCCGACTCGAACGGATCGGCGGCGAGGTCGAAGAGCGTCGCACCACCCTTGCGCTGCAGGATGAGCTTCCAGTCCCCCTCGTACACCGCCCGGCCGCTCGAGTGGACGATGCACAGCGGACGGTCGCGCGCGGCGGGAGCCGTGCCCGCGATCGCGCCCCAGCGGTCGACGCCGTCCCATTCGAGGCCCGCCCCGGCGTCCAGCCCGAGCGCCGCGACGAGCGACGGGAACCAGTCGGCCGCATGGACGACCGCGTTGCACTTCCGCGGCGCGAGCACGCCGGGCCAGTTCGCGAAGGCGCAGACCCGCACCCCCCCCTCCCAGAGCGTGTTCTTCTGGCCCCGGAGCGGGTCGTTCTCGCTGTTGAGCGGGGAGTCGGCGACGTCGCCGACGTAGGCGTTGGCGAGCGACTCGATCCCGCCGTTGTCGCTCGTGAACACGATCAACGTCTCCTCCCGCTGGCCCGTCTCCTCGAGCGCCGTCACCAGGCGTCCCACGGCGGCGTCCAGCTGCGAGATCATCGCCGCCATGCGGAGGCGGGAGTCGTGCCGGGCCGGATCGGCGTCGAACACGACGCCGGCATAGGGGGCCTTGAACGCCTCCGGGGCGTCCACCGGCGTGTGGACGGCGTGGAAGGCGACGTACCCGAACCAGGGACGCCTTTCCCCCGCCGGGCCCGCACCACCCAGCTCCCGGATCCGCCGCTCCCCCTCGGCCGTCACCAACTCGGTGGCGTTCCCCTCCTCGTCGATCCGCACGCCGTCGCGGTGCCAGGTCCGTTCGTAGGGACCGGCGCGGTACGCGTGCGTCCAGGGATCGGCGGCACCGGTGAGCGTGCCGTAGGCATGGTCGAAGCCGAAGGCGTTCGGGCCCCACTCGGGACGCGACCCCAGATGCCACTTGCCGGTCTGGAAGGTCGCGTAGCCCGCCGCGCGGAGCACCGAGGCGAGCGTGGCCGTGCCCGGGGGGAGGGCCCGACGGTTGCTCGGCGCGATGGCGTGGGGACCGAAGCGGCCGGGATAGCGGCCGGTGAGGAGCGCCACACGCGTCGGCGTGCAGACCGGCTGGACGTAGTGGCGGTCGAGTTCCACCCCCTCGCGCACGAGTCCGTCGAGGTGCGGAGTCCGGCCGAAGCCGCCGTGCCAGCCGACGTCGCTCCAGCCCAGGTCGTCGGCCACGATGAAGAGGATGTTCGGCCGCGGGGCCTCCGCGGCCCGCGCGGGGCCCGCGGCCGCCGCGGCCACGACGAGGCACGCCAGGATCCGGCGGAGCCCGTGCCAGGGGGACGGCCGGCGCATGCCGCCCGGGCGGGGTGGCCCTGGCGCCGGGGTGGGGGGCGTGGCCGTCATGCGTGGAACTCCTCGTGGGGATGGGGCCCGTCGGCGGCGGCCGCTCGTGGCGGAGCGATCGTCAGCGCGACCGCTCCCCCGCGAGGGGCACGCAGACGAGCTCCCGGTCGTTCCGCGCGAAGACATGCCCGCCGGCGAAGGCCGGATGGGTCCAGACCACCTCGCGGCCGAAGCACTCGCCCGTCGGGTCGACGAGGTGGACGCGGCCGAGCTCCTCGTAGGCGCGCGGCGTGAGCCGGGCGAGGATCAGGTCGCCCGTCTCGGAGAAGAGCCAGAAGCGATCGGTCTCCCCCTGGCGCACGAGGAAGGCCGTGCCGTGGCGGCCGCGCCGCGACCCGAGCGTGGGCACGCCCGTCTCCCAGAGACGGTCGCCCGTCTTCAGGTCGACCGCCGTGAGGAATCCGGTCTCGCAGTCGCAGCCGTAGAGGACGTCGCCGACGATCGCGGGGGTCGAGTTGGCGCTGGCGATGGAGGCCTTGGCGCGGTTGCGCCACACCGGCTCCGGCGCGCCGTCGCCGCCGAAGCGGAAGAGGGCGCCGATGTTGCCGATGCCGCTGGCGAAGAGGACGCGGCCGGAACTCGTCTCGGCCACCTGCGGTGCCATGATCGACATCCCGTAGCCCGGCTTGAGCGGCACCGTCCAGGCCGGCTTGCCGGTGCCCGGATCGAGCGCCGCGATCGTGTCGGCGTCCCACGTGAGCACGCGGCGCTTCCCCCCCTCTTCGAGGATCGTCGGCGGCGCGTAGCCAGGTTCGCTCGCCGTCAGGCTCCGCCAGGCCTCCTTGCCGGTACGGCGATCGAAGGCCACGACGGCGCTCCCCGCGCCCCCCACCATGCAGACGACGTGGTCCCCCTCCACGAGCGGATGGCCCGAGTAGCCCCAGATCGGCGTCCGCGTGGAGAAGTCGGCGTTGAAGTCGCGCTTCCAGCGCACCTTGCCCGTTTCCGCGTCGAGACAGTGCAGATGCCCCTCGGCGCCGAGCGTGTAGACCTCGCCATCGACCACCGTCGGCGTGCAGCGTGGCCCGCACGCGTAGGAGATGGCGTAGGGGCAGTCGTAGGCATGCGTCCAGAGGATCCGGCCGGTGGCGGCGTCGAGGCAGAGCACGCGCTCCTGCCCGGCGATCTCCGTCCGCTGCGACGGGTCGTTCGCCACGACGCCGCCGTCGGCGCGGTAGTCCATCAGGTAGACGCGGCCCCCCGCCACCGCCGGCCCGCCGTAACCGCCCCCCACCTCGGCCCGCCACGCCGGCGCGATCCCCCCCTCCGGCAGCGACTGCGGCAGCCCGCCCTCGCGCCACACCCCGTCGCGCCGCGGCCCGCGCCACTGCGGCCAGTCGTCGCCGCGGGCGGTCGCCGCGACGAGCGGCAGCATGGCGAGGAGCAGGGGCACGGTGCGGCGGTCGAGGGTGGGCATGGGGTGATTCCCGGGGGTGAGGGGTGAAGGAGAGCGTCAGGCCCCGGCGGGGCCGGCCGGCGCGAGGTGGGGGAGGTCGGCGCCGATGTCGACGCCGTCGGGACGCCAGTCGACCACCTCCATCTCCGCGGTGCGCCGGCCGCGGAACTCGTTGATCTTCGGTCGGAAGGCGACGTGGAAGGTCTCCCCCGGCTGCGGCAGCGAGGGGAGCCATTCGGCCCCCCCCCAGGCCACGGCGCGGATCCGCGTGCCGTGCTGCACGAGCGTCATCGACAGGTGGCGACCGCCACCGCCGATCACCCGGGCCGGCTCCGCGAGGCTCACACGCGACGCGCAGAGCACGGGGCGCTTGTTCCCCTGGCCGAAGGGGGCGAGACGCTCGATCTCGGAGACGGTGTCGAGCGAGAGGCTGGCGACGGTCGCCTCGCCGTCGATCGTCACCTGCGCCCGCCGCAGGTCGTCGGGCATCCGCGCGGCGACGGCGGCGAGGAACGCGGCCCGGAAGGCATCGATGTTGGCGTCCTCGATCCGCAGGCCGGCGGCCGCGGCGTGGCCGCCGCAGGTGACCAGATGCCCGCGGCAGGCGCGGAGCGGTTCGAGGATGTCGAAGCCGGGGACGCTCCGCAGGCTCCCCGTGGCGGGCCGGCCCTGATGCTCGTCCTGCGCGATGACGACGACGGGGCGGTGGTAGCGCTCCGCGAGCCGACCGGCGACGATCCCCACCACGCCCGGATGCCAGCCGCGTCCGGCGAGGACGAGGGCCGCGTCGGCGACGGGATCGAAGTCGTGCGTGGCCTGCTTGGTGGCCGCCAGGAGGATCGACCGCTCGAGGGTGTCGCGCTGCTCGTTGAAGCCGTGGATCCAGTCGGCGAGTTCGAGCGCGCGGGCGTCGTCGGGGGTGGTGAGCATCTCGATCGCCAGCCCCGCCTGCCCGAGCCTGCCGGCGGCGTTCAGGCGCGGGGCGAGCCGGAAGGCCACGTCCTCGGCCTCGAGGGCCGACTTCTCCGTGAGCTTGGCGAGTTCCATGAGGCGCTCGATCCCCTTGCCGCCGCGGAGGCGCAGGCAGTCGAGGCCGTGCTTGACGAGGATCCGGTTCTCGTCCACCAGGGGCATCACGTCGGCGACGGTGCCGAGCGTGGCGAGCCCCACCGCGCGCAGGAGCATGGCGCGGAGGCGCGGCGTCACCTGCCTGGATCCGCTCGCCCGCGTGGCGATCGCCCAGGCGAGCTTGAAGGCGACGCCGGCGCCGCACAGGTCGCCGAAGGGATACCCGCCCCCCGGGAGGCGGGGGTGGACGAGGGCCAGGGCGTCGGGGAGCGCGTCGCCGAAGCCGTGGTGGTCGGTGATCACCAGATCGAGGCCCAGGTCGCGCGCCACCCGCGCCTCCGCCGGACTCGCGATGCCGCAGTCGACGGTGACGACGAGCTTCGCCCCCTTCGCCGCCAGCCCGCGGAGCGCGTCGGCGTTGAGCCCGTAACCCTCCTCGAAGCGGTCGGGGACGTACCACCGCGGCGCCGCGCCGAGGGCCTCGAGGCAGCCGTGGAGGATCGCCGTGGCGCACATCCCGTCGGCGTCGTAGTCGCCGTAGATCACGATCGGCTCGCCCGACCGCGCCGCCGCCAGGAGCCGCTCGGCGGCCGCCGGCACGCCGGGGAGGAGTTCGGGGTCGCGCAGGTCCTGGAGCGTGCCGGCGAGGAAGGTCTTCGCCGCCGCGGCGTCGGAGAGCCCCCGGGCGGCCAGGAGGCGGGCCACGATCGCCGACACCCCCACGGAGCGCTCGATCCCGGCCACGAGCGCCGCGTCGTGCGGACGGATCCTCCAGCGCTTCGGCACGGTTCGATTCCTTTCGGGCAAGCCACGCCGCCGCCGCGGCGGGCAGGGGACGAGTATACGGGGCGGGGCCGCGTCGATGGTGCCGGGAGCCGCTGCCGATTGTGGGTCGCTCGCGGCGCCCGTAGATTGTCGCGGACACCCCCGCGGAGCCCTCCCGATGCCGGTCGTCGACACCCTCCTCCCCGTCCTCCCCGCGAAGCCCCACCGCGACGACGTCGCCGCCGACCGGGTGCTCTGCGAGTTCTGCACCGCCAAGTGCTGCCGCTACTTCGCGCTGCCGCTCGAGACGCCGACCACGCGGGAGGAGTTCGAATACATCCGCTGGTTCCTCCTCCACGACCACGCCACCGTCTTCACCGAGGACGGCGACTGGTACGTCTGCGTCCACACCGTCTGCAAGCACCTCGGCGCGGACCATCGCTGCGGGATCTACGAGACCCGCCCCCAGATCTGCCGCGAGTACACCACCAAGGAGTGCGAGTACGAGGACGACTGGGTCTACGACCAGTACTTCGAGACGGCAGAGCAGGTGGAGGAGTACATGGACGCGGTCCTCGGGCCCGGCGGCAAGGAACTGGGTGAGGGACGCCGGAGGAAGAACCGTGGGAAGTCGATCCGCGGCCCACGTCCGAATCCGCTCGCGGTGATCCGGTGACCGACGTGCGGCGCGTGGCGGGGGCCGGGGTCGGCCTCGCGCTCGAGCGGTGGGGCGGGGACGCCCGGGGGCCCGCGCTGCTCATGCTCCACGGCGTCTCCCGGTGCGGGCGCGGATTCGCCGGCCTCCTTCCGCCGCTCCTGCCGCGGTTCGACGTCCACACGCTCGACCACCGCGGCCACGGGGCCTCCGATCGCGCGGCGAGCTATCTCGTCCGCGATTACGCCGCCGACTGCATCGCGGTGGTCCAGCGCGAGCTCTCCGGGCCGGTCGTGCTCCAGGGGCATTCGCTGGGGAGCCTGGTGGCGCTCCTGGTCGCCGCGGCCCTGCCCGGGAGGGTGGAGGCGCTGGTGCTCGAGGATCCGCCCGGGCCGGCGTTCCTCGCCGGCGTGTCGCGGAGCGACTACGCCGCGCTCTTCGGGCTCTACCGGCGCCATGCCGGGAGCCCGCTGCCCGTCGGCGAGCTCGCGCGCGTCCTCGCGGACGCGGAACTCACGGGTGCATCCGGTCCGCCGCGGCGCTTCGGCGCCATCCGCGACGCCGCCGGGGTGCGCTTCACCGCGGCCTGCCTCGGGCGGGTCGACCCGGCGGTCTTCGCGCCGCTCCTCTCCGACGCCTGGCTCGAGTCGGTCGACCTCTTGGAGGCGGCCCGGCGCGTCGTCTGCCCGGTGCTACTGCTGCGGGCCGATCCGGCGCTCGGCGGCATGCTGCCCGACGGCGACGTCGCGGCACTCGTGGCGGCGCTCGGCGACGTCGCCGTGATCGACTTCTCGGCCGGTTCGCCGTGGGGCAGGGCGGGGCACGGCATCCTCGGGCAGACACCGGAGGCGATGGCACGGTTCGTGATCCCGTTTCTCGAGTCGACGTCGGTTGCCGACCGGGGCGGCGCCGCGTAGGCTCGCCCCGACGGGGGCCGAGAGGGCATCACGAGGGGACGCCATGCGATCCGAACCGGGCACGACGGTGATCTCGAACGGACGACTCTTCGACGGCACCGGCGCCCGGGCGCTGCCCGACGCCGCGGTGGTGGTCACGGACGGCACGATCGGCTGGGCCGGCCCGGCCCGGGACATGCCTCCCCAGCCCCCGGGCGTCCGCCGCATCGACGCCCGCGGCGGCACGATCATGCCCGGACTCGTCGAGGCCCACTTCCACCCCACCTACTTCGACGTCGCGGCCCTCGAGGACCTCGACATCAAGTATCCGGTGGAGTACGTCACGCTCCTCGCCGCCGCCAACATGCGGCTGGCGCTCGAATGCGGATACACCGCGGCGCGGAGCGGTGGGAGCCTGTTCAACATCGACGTGTGGATGAAGAAGGCGATCGAGGCCGGGATCGCCGTCGGCCCGCGCCTGGCCGCCAGCGGCCGGGAGATCTGCGGCGTCGGCGGACTGATGGACTGGAACCCCGACTTCCGCCGCATCGGCATGGACGGGCTCGTGCTCCTCGTCAACGGTCCCGACGAGGCGCGGGCGGCGGTCCGCAAGCTCGTCAAGGACGGCGTGGAGTGGGTGAAGACCTACCCCACCGGCGACGCCGCGGCCCCCGACGTCAACGACCACCACACGCTCTGCATGACCTTCGACGAGATGCGCGCCGTGGTGGCGACCGCCCACAACCACGGGCTCAAGGTCACCGGGCACTGCCGGGCCACCGCGGGGATCACGAACGCCCTCAAGGCGGGATACGACGCGATCGAGCACGGCACCTTCATCGACGACGAGGGGCTCGACCTGCTCCTCGCCCGCGACGTGCCCTGCGTGCCCGCCCTCTACTTCGAGAAGGTGAGCGTGGAGCGGGGGAGGGAGTTCGGGCTCTCGCAGCGCGTCATCGACGGCCACCAGGAGACGCTCGAGGGGGGCGCGGAGAGCGCCCGTCGGATCCTCCGCGCGGGCGGCCGGCTGGGCATGGGGGGAGACTACGGATTCGCCTGGAACCCCCACGGCGACTACGCCAAGGAACTCGAGTTCTTCGTGAAGGACGTCGGCCTGACGCCGGAAGAGGTGCTCACCTGCGCCACGAAGACCGGTGCCGAGATCATGGGCCGTGGCGACGACCTGGGGACGATCCGGCCGGGCAAGCTCGCCGACATCCTCGTCGTCGACGGCGACCCGATCGCCGACATCGCCCTCCTCCAGGATCGGAGCCGGTTCATCGCCGTGATGCAGGGGGGGACGGTGAAGGCGGGACGGCTCGCGTCGCGTGTCGGCGCGGCGCTGGTATAAAAGCCGCACCCGCCGCCCCGTCCCGAGGCCGTCTCCGTGATCGAACCGCGCACGCTGAAGGGTTTCCGCGACCATCTCCCCGCCCAGGCCCTCGCCCGCGAGGCGTTGCTCGACGTCGCCCGACGCGTCTACCGTTCCTACGGATTCGTGCCGATCGACACGCCGGCGCTCGAGTACCTCGAGGTGCTGACCGGCAAGGGGAGCGAGGAGACCGACAAGCAACTCTACGCCTTCGAGGACCATGGCGGCCGGTCGGTGGGAATGCGGTTCGACCTCACCGTCCCCTTCGCCCGTTTCGCGGCACAGCACATCGGCACCCTCGGCGTGCCCTTCAAACGCTACCACATGGCGACGGTGTGGCGTGGCGAGAACACGCAGCGCGGCCGCTACCGCGAGTTCATGCAGTGCGATTTCGACACCATCGGGACGACGAGCGCGCTGGCCGACCTGGAGACGGTGCTCGTCGTCCACGATCTCCTCGCGGCGCTCGGGCTGGAGCGGTTCACCGTCCGCGTCAACGACCGGCGCATCCTCTCCGGGATCCTCGAGCGCCTCGGCCTCTCCGACCGCTCCACCGTCGTCCTGCGCACGCTCGACAAGCTGGGGAAGGCGACGCCCGAGGCGGTGGGGGCGGAGATGGCCTCCCACGGCATCGCCCCCGCGGCCGTCGCCGACCTGCTGGCGCTGGCCACGCTGTCGGGCGCACCCGGGGAGGTGCTCGCGGCGGTGGAGCCGCTCGCCGGCGGCACCGCGGCCGGCCGCGCCGGGATCGAGGGGCTGCGGACGCTGCTCGCCGGCTGCGCGGAGGCGGGGGTGCCGGAGGGGCGCGTGGTGATCGATCCGTCGATCGCCCGCGGGCTCGACTACTACACCGGCCTCGTTCTCGAGAGCTTCCTCGACGAGATGCCGCAGCTGGGGAGCATCTGCTCCGGCGGTCGGTACGACGACTTGGCCGGCCTCTACACCAAGCAGCACCTCCCCGGCATCGGCGCGTCGCTGGGCATCGACCGCCTGCTCGCGGGGCTCGAGGAGCTCGGGCGGCTCCCCCGGCGGGAAACCGCGGCCGACGTGTTCCTCGTCCACTTCGACGAGCGCCACCGCGGCGACTACCTGCGGATCGCCGCGGCGCTGCGGAGGGCGGGGATGGCGGTGGAGCTGGCCGCCGAGCCGAAGCGCGTCGGCCAGCAGCTGAAGGTCGCGTCGAAGAAGGGCTTCCCGATGGCGATCGTCATCGGCAGCGACGAGTTCGCCGCGGGGACCGCGCAGTGCAAGCACATGGCGAGCCAGGAGAGCGTGACGATCGAGTGGCACGGAGACCTCCGTGTCCTCGTCGATGCCGTGCACTCGCAGCTCGAGGCCATCCGGGCCGGCCATTGAGCCGACGGCCCGCCCCGGACGTCAGGCGCCGAGGGTGCGGCGCAGGCGCCGGATCTCGGCGGCCACGGCATCGGCGTTCGCCGGGCGATCGTCGGGCGCGTCGGCGATCAGGCGCATGACGAGGTCGGCCACCTCCGGGTCGATCCCGGGGGCCACGGTGCCGAGCGGCGCCGGCTTGCCCTTGGCGATCGCGATCAGGACCGCGGCCGGGGTCCGGCCTTCGAAGGGCACCCGGCCCGAGAGCATCTTGTAGAGGATGACCCCCAGGCTGAAGAGATCGGCGCGACCGTCGATCGCGCCGTCCGAGATGCGTTCCGGCGACATGTAGGCGGGGGTGCCGAGGAGGGTGCCGTCGATCGTCAGCGACCGTCCCGAGAGGAGCGTGTCGCGGGCGAGGCCGAAATCGATGAGCCGCACGTGCTGCTCGGGCCCGATGAGGAACACGTTGTCGGGCTTGACGTCGCGATGGACGAGCCCGCGGGCGTGGGCGGCGCCGAGCCCTGCCGCGATCTGCTGGGCGATCCGCAACGCCTCGCCGGTGGGCAGGCACTTCTCCTCGCCGAGTCGGTCGGCGAGCGACCGTCCGTCGAGGAACGGCATGACGAGGTACGGGGTGCCCCCGTCGAGGCCGACGTCGTGGATGGAGACGACGTGGGGATGGTCGATCTGCGCGGCCGACCGGCTCTCGCGCAGGAAACGCTCCCGGGCCACGGGGTCGCCGGCGAGTTCGGGCAGCATCACCTTGATGGCCACGTTGCGGTCGAGGCGGTCGTCGTGCGCCAGCCAGACGTGCCCCATGCCGCCGCTGCCGACGAGACGGATGACGCGATGGCCGCCGATGGTCCGCGGCGACGGCGGATCGGACGGATCGGCCTTCACGGCGACGTCGAAGTCGCCGACGCTCGCCTCTCCCGGCAGCCGGACGATCGTCTCCTCCCCCTCGCGGCCATGCCTCCGTGTCTCGTCGCCGGGGGAGCGGCCGGGCACACGGATCACGAACGAGCAGAACGGATCCCCCTGCAGCATGCAGGAGGTCTCCTCGATCTCCACCGGCTCCTCCAGCTGACGCGCCATGCCGCGGATCAGCCCGGCGGCCAGCCGGCAGAGCCGCCGCTGCGACGTGTAGATGAGCTGCAGTTCCTGGTGGTCCTGCCGGAGCGTCTCCAGGACGGGGGGCGTGGCGCCGGGGTTCTTGACCCGCACCATGGCATGGATGATCGACTCGGTGTGCTCGATGAGGTCGAGCAACGTCCAGCGTGGATCGACGGAGGTGCCCCCCACCTTGAGCAGGTGGGGGGCGAGGAACTCGCCGAACCGCTCGACGACGTCCGGGAGACGTGCCCCGGTCTCCTTGGCGAACGTCTCCAGCAGCGACACCGCCTCCGCGTCGGGATAGACACCCGTGGGGAGATAGCGGGCGGTGGGGATGGTCGTCGTGGTCCTGCGGCCATCGGCAGGCACGTCGGCAGGCGCGTCGGGGGACACATCGGACGGCAGGCCGATCGCGAGGAACTTCCGCAGATAGAAGAAGATCAGGCCGTGCACGCCGTCACCCGTCCACGTCGTTCCCCGGGTCGGATCGAGCCCCGCCACGAGTGTGCCACAAACGCCTGCCGCCCGATAGCCGCGTCGACCGCGCCCCCCTGTCGGGGTGGCGACGCCTCCCCCGGGCAGTGGAGAGGTCGCTCCCCTGGGCCGGACGCGTCCATCAGCGGAGGGGCTCCGCACAGCCGAGGCGGTCGGAATAGAGGAGGAGGCCGTGGCAGGCGTGGTAGAGCGCACCACACTCCACGTCGACGTCGGCGGATTGCTCGAGGAGCGTGACGAGGCGCTCTGCCGCCCGCGTCACCCACGGCTCCGCGAGGCGGTCGTCGTCGAGCGCCGCGACGAGGAACTCGAAGACGTGCCCGGTCGCACCCAGGCGGGCGAACAGGTCCCGGGACGATCCGGGACGCTCGAAAAAATGGACCGAGAAGCCGCCATCGGGCTGCTGGTACGCGCGGGCCAGGGCGACATGCTCCTCGACGCGCGTCCGCACGTCGGCCCAGCCGCCGCTGGGGGCCGGATCGAGCCCGGCGGCGAGGAGGGCCCGCCGCCGGGCCTCGAGCGCCGTCGCCAGGGCGTAGAGGCGATGGGCCCCGCCGCAGGCGGCGCCGTCGATCGCCGCTTCGGCCTCCATCCGGGCCACCTCCTCGACCGTCCAGCGCCGGCCGTCGCCGGCGGTCCAGGCCGTGTCGTGGGGGAGCCAGCGGGCCAGGGCCATGAGCGTCCAGGTGGCCTCGCGGCCGGGGCGGATGTCGGACTGCGCCTGGGAGAGCAGGTCGGCGAGCGTGAAGCGGCGTCCGGCCACGGAGAGGGGTGTCTCGAGGGGCAGGCCCTGCCGGCCGCACTGGGAGAGGTAGCCCATCCACTGGTCGGGATGCCCCTGCCCGGTCGTGCTCCCCTCCTCGATGGTCGCCGAGAGGCCGTGCGCCCCGGGGCGGACGCGCCAACCGGCGAGCGTCCCGCCGTCGAGGAGCCAGGGGAGCGCCTGGACGCGACCGTCGGCCGTCGCCAGGGGCAGGTCGGGACCGAAGGCGAGGATCCCGTGAACCACCTGCCACGCCCCGTTGACCCGTGCATCGAGGAGCCGGCCGTCACGGGCATGGGCGAGGACCGCGTCGATCCGCCGGCAGAGCGCCGCCGGATCGTCGTCGGCCGCCGTGACGCCCGCCCGGAGGAGCGGCAGGAGGGGGGCGAGGCAGGCGACGCAGAGCACGCCGCGCCGGTGCGCCGGGCGGGGCGGGGGTGACGGCGGCTGCCGAACAGGGCGGGGGGCGGACCCGTAGAAACCGGACATGCGCGTCACCTGTCGTCCCACTGGCTCGGGAGCCCCGCGGCGGGGGCGGCGGCCGCCGCCCCGCTAGAATACCCTCGATTCCGTCCCCGCCTCCGCGTCCGCTCCCCCCTCCCCACGGGTTCCCATGCCGATCTTCTTCGATCCCAACCTCATGATCGCCATCGCCCCGGCGATGCTCCTGGCGATGTGGGCCCAGTGGCGCGTCCGGTCGACCTTCGCCTCGGCGTCGCACGAGCCGGCCCCGCTGTCCGGTGCCGCGGCGGCCCGCCACATCCTCGACTCCGCCGGGGCCAGCGACGTCGCCGTGGAGCAGGTCCCCGGGCAGCTGACCGATCACTACGACCCCCGCACCAAGGTGCTGCGGCTCTCGGAGGGGGTCTACTCCAGCCGGTCGCTGGCCGCCGTCGGCATCGCCGCCCACGAGGCCGGCCACGCCATCCAGGACCACACCGGCTACCCGCTGATGGCGCTGCGCAACGCGGCGGTGGGGATCGCCAATCTGGGCAGCGGGTTCGGCCTGACGCTGTTCATGATGGGCCTGATGGCCGCCGTCCGACCCCTGGCCTGGGCCGGGATCGGTCTCTTCGCCGCCACGGTGTTCTTCCAGTTGGTCAACCTCCCGGTGGAGATCGACGCCAGCAACCGGGCGAAGCGGCAACTCGTCGAGCTCGGGATCGTGCCCCGTGCCGACATGCCCCACGTCAACTCGGTCCTCAACTCGGCGGCCTGGACCTACGTCGCCGCCACGCTCCAAAGCGCCCTCACGCTCCTCTACTACGCGAGCTACCTCACCGGTGGCGAGCGGGGCGATTCCGAGGGCTGACGGCTCACTGGTTGAGCGAATAGAGGAGGATGTTGAGGGCGATCTTCTCGGCGTCGTCGCGGCCGTAGCCGGTGCACTCGAGCGAGTTCTGCTTCTCCAGGGCGCACGACAGGTCGTAGGGGGAGAAGATCACCGCCCAGCGGTCGCCGATCTGCACCCCTTCGAGCTTCGGCGCGATCTCGCGCTTCCGCGACGTGAGCGGGCCGTCGCCGCCGGCCGGCTCACGGAGCGTGACGGTGCGGATGTCGTAGCCGCCGTACTCCCCCTTGGTGAAGATCGGGTCGTTGGGGGGGATCTCCTCGAGGCGGCCTTCGGGGAGGATGGCGGCGATCTCCTCGCGGAAGGCGCCGGCGAAGGCGGGCGACGCGCAGACGCTGTCGGCGAGCAGCGTCCCGCCGCGCTCGAGGAACTGGCGGATGCGCTCGCGTCGCGCGGCGTCGAAGGCGAAGCCCTGTCGGCCGTGCATGAAGACGAGGTGGTAGTCGAACAGCGCCGCGTCGGCCGGATCGACGAGCGTGGTGCGCTCGTCGACGCGGGCCCCGAGTTCCCGGGCGGCGGCGCGGAGGAGGTTGGCCAGCGCCGCGGGGGCCGCGTCGCACATCCCGGAGTGACGCAGCTTGCCGATGGCCAGCTGGCCCCGCTCGACCCGGTCACGCGGTCGGCCGTCGGGGACCACGTCGATGGCGAAGAGGTCGTCCTTGTTCTTGAGCTCCCGGTTGGTGGCGTAGGCGATGACGTTCGTGCCGATCGCCAGCGCCGCATCGACCTCGTGGCGGATCGAGGCGGGGAGCGTCCGGGCCTGCGTCTCCCCCACCTCCCAGAGGCACGAGAGGCTGGGCATCGCGGCAGCCTTGTCCTCGAGGTCGGTGGGGGGGGCGTAGATCAGGCAGGTGCGGCAGCCGTAGTCGATCCCCAGGAGCGGACGCTGCAGATCGGGCGGGACGATCTCCTCCGCGTGCCAGGCCGGATGCTCGGGGGGGAGGAGATGGAGACGGTACTCCGGCTCCGGGAAGATCTCCCCCACCAGCTCGCGGAAGCGCCCGTCGAACTCCCCGCTCGACGGGCAGCAGGCCTCGGCGAACACGAATCCCCCCTCGTCGATGTAGCGGCGCAGCCGCGGGCCGGCGTCGGCGCCGAGTTGGAGGGCCGCCTTCCCGGAGATCCACAGCACCGGCGCCTGGAGCATGTCCTCGAGCGACGCCGAGGGGGTGTCGAGCACGTGCCAGGAGAGGCCGGCGGGGTAATCCTTCTTCCACCGCGCCTCGACGTGCTCCACCAGATGGGCGATGTCGTGTCCATGCCGGTTCCAGTCGGGCTCCGGGGCGTGCCTGCTCTTGGAGACGATCACAGGCCGCCGTCCCTTGGCGAGGAACAGGAGGGCGAAGCTCGTCGCCACCACCGGATCCTCGATGCGGCCCCCCCGGAAGGCGCCGGTGAGGTTGTCCTGGGTGCTGACGAACATCTTCGCACCCTCCAGGTACCAGTCGGCGTCGCCGATGAAGCGCCGGGCGGTGAACCGGCCCACGCGCTCGAGCCCGTAGAGGTAGTAGTGGAGCCAGGTCTGCCCGGCCATGGGGTTCTCCACCACGGAGAAGCGGCGGCCGAGCCAGTCGAGACCACGCTCGATGACCTTCGGCGACGTGCCGCCGCCGCAACAGGCGACGGTGTCGCGTGCCGCCCGCGCGTCGGGGGCGCCGACGTGCTGGGAGGTGATCCAGACGCTGGCGATGCCCGCGCAGGTCATGCTCCCCGACCCGCCGGAATTGCCGAGCGTGTAGCCCCAGGAACCGTCCGGATTCGCGCAGCTCACCCAGTACTGCTGGGCCCGCACCCAGACCTCCTGGCGGACGCGGACGCCGACGCGGTCCGCCTCGTGGAGGCCGAGGAGGGCGAATTGCGAGTTGGAGTTGTCGCCCGTGCCCTTGGCGCGTCCGTACGACCATGAGCCGGTGGCCGGCCCCTGCGCGACCTGCGTCCCCTCGAGCCACTCGACGTTGCGCTGGAGGATGGCGCGGTCGGCGTCGGGGGAGAGCATCGCCAGGATCATCGTCTGGAGCGACACCGAGTAGGTCTCCTCCGGCTTCTGCCGGCGGATCCACTCGAGCGCCCGGGCCATCTGCGGGTGCTCGGCGGGCACGCCCGCGTTCGCCAGGGCCAGCATCACCAGGGCCGTGGCCCCGACGCGCGTGTCGTCGGTGCGCATCCCCACCTGCCACGTGCCGTTGGGCTGCTGCTCGCCGAGGAGCCAGTCGCGCGCCTTGTCGATCGCGCGGCGGATCTTCTCGGGGGAGACCGCCGCCGGCTCGCGGTCGGCCGCCGGCAGCCGGGGCGCGGCGAGGAGGATCGGCAGGGCGAGGCATGCCGCGGCGACGCGGAGGCGGAGCGTGCGCATGGCGGGGCTCGGGGTGGGGCGTGGCCGCCGGGGCAGCCGGCGACGTCCACGATTCTATCGCCCGGCGGGGAATCCGCGGTCCCGCGCGCGTGGTTTGCCGGCGGACGGGGTGAAACCGGATACTCTCGGATTGGGCGGTGCACGGCCCCGCCGTGGCTCCGCCATCCGTCCGTCCCGGCACCCCCCCAGGGGCTCCGCGCACGGCGGCCGCCGTCCCCGACGGCGGCGGTTTCGTTCCCGGAACGCCACTCCCCAGGGAGGGATCGAATCCTTGTCGACGACCCCGCGACCGAAGTCGCTCGACGACATCCTCGTCGAGTTCAGCCAGCACCGGAAGCTGATGCAGGAGGAACTGCAGAAGGTGATCGTCGGCCAGAACGACGTCATCGAGCAGCTCTTCGCCGCCATCTTCACCCGCGGCCACTGCCTCCTCGAGGGCGTGCCGGGCCTCGCCAAGACCCTCATGGTGTCGACGCTCGCCAGGATCCTCGACGTGGGCTTCAAGCGGGTCCAGTTCACCCCCGACCTGATGCCCTCGGACATCACCGGCACCAACGTCCTCGAGGAGGACGAGTCGGGACGACGCGGCTTCCGCTTCGTCGAGGGGCCGATCTTCACCAACATCCTCCTCGCCGACGAGATCAACCGCACCCCCCCGAAGACGCAGGCGGCGCTCCTCCAGGCGATGCAGGAGCGCGAGGTGTCGGTGGGGCAGGAGACCTACCACCTCCCCGACCCGTTCTTCACCATCGCCACGCAGAATCCGATCGAGCAGGAGGGGACCTATCCGCTCCCCGAGGCGCAGCTCGACCGCTTCATGTTCAACATCAAGGTCGGCTACCCGACGGCCGTGGAGGAGGAGCAGATCCTCATGGCGACGACGCGGGCGGAGAAGCCCGAGGTGCGGAAGGTGCTCTCCGGGCGGGCGATCGTCAACATCCAGAAGCTCGTGGGCAGCGTGGCGGTGAGCGAGTACG
>CAZMOU010000009.1:0-7604 GCA_964567835.1 uncultured Chitinophaga sp.
GGTTGTTCTTGGTGCGGCGGCAGAGGATCTGGATCGCCCGCTCGATCTCCTTCTCCCGGCCGATGACCGGATCGAGCTTCCCCTGGCGGGCCAGTTCGGTGAGGTCGCGGCCGAAGCTGTCGAGGGCAGGGGTCTTGCTCTTGCCCGCCTTCGACGACGTCTCGCCGCTCCCGCCGCTCGAGCTGCCGGAAGTGGCGCGCCCGCCGAGCCCGGCCCGTTCGCTTCCCTCGCCCTCCATGCCGTGGCCGAGGAGGTTGAGCACCTCCTCGCGGACATCCTCGAGCTTGAGGCCGAGGTTCATGAGGACCTGCGCCGCCACCCCCTCCTGCTCGCGGAGGAGGCCGAGGAGGATGTGCTCGGTGCCGACGTAGTTGTGGTTGAGGTTGCGAGCCTCCTCCATCGAGTACTCGATCACCTTCTTCGCCCGCGGGGTCTGCGGGAGCTTGCCCATGGTCACCATGTCGGGCCCGCTCTGCACCAGCTTCTCCACCTCCATGCGGATCTTCCGCAGGTCGATGTCGAGGTTCTTGAGGACGTTGGCGGCGACCCCGCTCCCCTCCTTGATGAGGCCGAGGAGGACGTGCTCCGTGCCGATGTACTCGTGGTTGAAGCGCTGCGCCTCCTGGTTGGCCAGCTGCATCACTTTGCGGGCACGGTCGGTGAATCGCTCGAACATGGCTGTTCCCTGGGTCTTTCGCTGGGGGGACCCCGCCGCCGGGGCGGCCCGACGATCGGTCGGGCCTTCCGGAGGACGCCTGGAATGGCAGGCGCCGCTCCGAGGTGATCGACACTGCAAACCTTACGCCAAATCGGCGAGTGAATGCTAGGCGCCCGGACGGTTTCGGGACGATCACCGCCGTCGGGCGGGCGGGCAAACCGGGACATTTCCGGCGGGCGCCGCCGTCACGCCGCCCGGGACCGTCGCGCCGATTCCTCGCCCCCGGTGGGGAGGGGATGCAACGGCAGCAGCGTCGCCTCCCCGGTCGACTCCTCCGGCCCGGCCTCGGCCGGCGTCGGCTCGCCGGCGGCGCCCTCGAGGCGGAGGAGTTCCCGGCGGATCACCGACCGCCACGGCCTGCCGGCATCGCTGCCGGCGAGACGCTCGAACGCGGTCCGCGACTCGGCGCGGCGGCCGGCGCGGCGCAGGAGCGTGGCGAGGAGGAGCTGTGCCTCGCCGTCGGTCGGCGCGGCGACGAGCAGGGCGCGCAGCTTCGTCTCGGCGGCGAGCCAGTCGCGGGCCAGGTAGGCGTCGCGCGCCGCCGTGAACAGCCTCTCCGCCCCCTCGTCGCGGCCCGTCGGCAGCGGCGGCGGGAAGGTGCTCACCGCCGAGAGCGTGGCCACCGACCACACCGCTCCCGCCGCCACCCACAGCGCGATCACCCACTCGCGGGCGGCCAACTCGGACCAGACCCACGTGAGGAGGATGGCGACGTCGAGGATCGTGGCGAAGGCGGCCGCCAGGACGAGTCCGGCGACGTGGCCGCGCAGCCACAGCCAGGGGAGCCCGGGCCAGAGGAGCGTGAGGTAGCGGAGCGGGTTCACGGCCCCTCCAGACGCGATGGCCCGGCAGGTCGGCGGTTCGCGGCGCACGTCATCGGCGGGGAGGGGGCCGTGCCGGCCCCGCGACGGTGCGGGAACGCCCGTGTCGTCCCCCGCACCCTGCGGCGGACCGATCCGCCCTCGGCCTGCCGGGGGGTGGAGGGGGGAATGTACGGATCGGGCGGTCGCGGGCCAAGGCGAACTCCCGCGCCCCCGCCCGCCCGTCGGGTGGTACAACCGTCTCCATGCCGACGCCGAGCGATCCGCCGCCGCCCAGCACCCCGTCCGCCGCTTCGGTGGACGACAGGCCGGGCAGCGCGGGGGCGTGGCGGATGCTCGATGCCTCCGCCAACCGTGCGGCGGAGGCGCTGCGGGTGATCGAGGACGTCGTCCGCTTCGTCCTCGACGATGCCTGGCTCACCGGGCTCGCGAAAAGCCTCCGCCACGATCTCGCCGCCCTGCTCGCCGGCGCCGATCTCCCCGGGCGTGTCGCCGCCCGCGACGTCTCGGGGGACGTCGGCCCGTCGCTGCGGGGCGTGGAGACGCTTCCCAGGGCCGCGACGGGCGACCTGGTGGCGGCCAACGCGGCGCGGGCCGCGCAGGCGCTGCGCAGCCTGCAGGAGTGCGCCCTGCTCCTCCGCCCGTCGCTCGCCGAACGCTTCGAGGGACTGCGCTACCGGCTCTACGACCTCGAGCGGGCCGCGGCGGGAATGGCCCGGGCCCGGGAACGGCTGGCGGCCGTCACGCTCTGCGTCCTCGTCGACGGGTGTGCCGATCGCCACGCCTTCGGCACCCTCGTCGAGGGGCTCCTCGGCGCCGGCGTGGGAATGATCCAGCTGCGCGACAAGGCGCTTCCCGTGCCGCTGCTGGCCGACCGGGCGGCGCTCGCGGTGAGCCTGGCGAGACGGGCCGCCGCTCCCGCCGCGGCGATGATCGTCGTCAACGATCGCCCCGACGTCGCGGTGGCGGTCGGCGCGGCGGGGGTCCATCTGGGGGAGGACGACCTGCCGGTGCCCCTGGCGCGCCGCGTCGTCGGGCCCGGTCTGCTCGTCGGCCGGACCGCCCACGGCCTCGACGAGGCGCGGGCCGCGCTCCGGGACGGCGCCGACTGTCTCGGCGTGGGCCCCTGCTTTCCGTCGTCGACGAAGTCGTTCGGGACGGAGGCCCCGCGTGCCTTCCTCGCGGCCGTCGGCGGGTCCTTCGGTCTGCCCGCCTTCGCCATCGGCGGCGTGACCCTCGACCGACTCGACGAACTCGCCCGACTCGGTCTGCGGCGGGTGGCGGTGGCGGCCGCGATCACCGCCGCGGACGATCCGCCGTCGATGGCCGCCCGTTTCATCGAGCGACTGGCGCGGATGGCTCCGTCGGCTCCCGCGGCGGCGGACACGCCTTGAGGGCCTCGAGCACCGCCGCCGCCATCTCCGCCTCGTCCCGGCCGGCATAGCCGCTCCACACCCGCCGGATCGTGCCGTCGGGGCCGATCAGGTAGGTGGTGGGGAAGGCCTCGAATCCGTAGGCGGAGGCGAACAGGGATCGGGTCAGTCCGCTGGGGTCGCACCAGGCGTCGATGTCGAGGCCGGCCTTCTCGAGGAACCGGCGCGTGTCGGCGGCGATCTCGTCGCGATCGTCCGGCCCCCCGGGACCGCAGGAGACCGCGATCAGCCGGAAACGGGGGTCGTGGGCCAGCCGCGCGGCGAGGCGGCCAAGCCCGGGCAACTCGCGTCGGCAGGGGGGGCACCAGGTGCCCCAGAAGTTGAGCAGCGTGACACCGTCGGTGAGTCGGGGCGCCGGGCGGTCGGGCCCCTCGAGCGACTCGATGGGGAGCGGTCCGACGCCGAGGCCGATCGCGGGGTGTCGTGTCGGTGCCCCGCAGCCCGCGAGCGTCGCCATCAGTGTGGCGAGCAGGACCGTGAGGGGGATCGCCGCTGCGGCGACCGTCGCGCGACCGGCGCGGGGGGGCGGGAGGGGTATCATCGGGCGGGCCCCGGTCGTGGTGGTCGTCGCTGGGAGGGAACGAGAGTGTACGAAGTCGAGATCAAGTATCCCCTGGAGGACGCCGACTCGATGGCGGCCCGGCTCGGTGGGCTGGGGGCCAGGTTCGCCGCCGAACTCGAGCAGTGTGACCGCTACTACTCCCACCCCTGCCGGGATTTCGCCTCGAGCGACGAGGCCCTGCGGATCCGCAGGACCGGCGACACCGCCGCGATCACCTGGAAGGGTCCGCGGCTCGGCGGAGAGACGAAGACCCGCCGCGAGATCGAGCTTCCGCTGGCCCCCGACGGGGAGCCCTGTGCCGTGACCGTCTCCCGATGGCACGACCTCCTCGCGGCGCTGGGCTTCAGCCTGGTGCGCGAGGTGTCCAAGCGGCGTCATCCGGCCCTGCTCGCCTGGCACGGGGAGGATGTCGCGATCGCCATCGATCGCCTGCCGGGGGTCGGGGCCTTCCTCGAGTTGGAGGTCATGGCCCCCGCCGGCGAGGTCCCGGGTGCGGAAGCGCGGCTCCGCCTCCTCGCCGCGGAACTCGGCTGCCACACCCCCGAACGGCGCAGCTACCTGGAAATGCTGATCGAAGCGACCGGCACCCCGTGATCGCCCCCCGGGCCCGCCCCGGGAGGTCGAAGCGGTGGCGGGCAGGATCGGTCGCCGCCGCACTGCGCGGCCAGTGCGCAGTGGCTGCCCGATCGGTGAACGGTCACTCCGCCCGAATGGGGGAAAAAAGCCAGGAAAGCCCTTTTTTGTGCACCGTGAGCCCCCTTCGGAGAATCGGCGGCGTTCCCGGCGCGGGGTTTGCAGCGGCAGTCTCGGCGTCGGTCGGTGTGGAAACGTGCGGCGGAGCGAACGATCAGGAGGAATCTGCCGGTCGTGGCGGACGAGTGGTCGCCAGCGGAAGACTTTGGCGTTTCGTCCGATTGGCGGGGGGAAAAAACGTGGCGAAATCCTTGCTTCACACGGCGCTCACGATTAGTTTGTGTGCGGGGGCGAGTGAGAGCCGAGGGAATGGCCACGACTTCCGCGGAACATGGCGGAGGGCTCGTCCATGTCCTGCTCCCAAACTGTCGACCTGAATCTCTGGCGTGCGGCGGCTGGGAATCTGCCGGGCGCGATTTTTCGATCCATCCTTTGATACGCACCTTCCTCGAGTCTTCGGTTTGGCTGCCGGCGGCGTCTTCGGAGTCCCGGTGGCAGGCGTTCTGTTCATCCTGCTTCGTTCCATTTCTTCCATTCCATCGGGGTGAAGTCATGCTTCGTCAGCGTTTCTCACCGGGTGGGACGGGTTTCGGCAAGGGCCGTCACGCGTTCACGCTCGTCGAGTTGCTCGTCGTCATCGCCATCATCGGCACGCTCGTCGGTCTCCTCCTGCCCGCCGTCCAGGCGGCGCGTGAGGCGGCCCGTCGCAGCGCCTGCCAGAACAACATGAAGCAGCTCGGTCTCGCGCTGCTGAACTTCGAGTCGGCGAACAAGAAGTTCCCGGCCGGAAACATCGTTCCGCAGGATCCCAACGTGCTCTTGAGCGGGAATCCGTGGGACAAGTACACGTTCTGTGGGACGCTCGTCTACCTGCTGCCCTACATGGAGGAGTCGCAGGTCTACCAGCCGTTCCCCGGCAACATGAAGATGAACGCCAGTGACTACGTCACGCCGGGCAACGGTTCCGACACGCGGAAGTATCCGTACTGGAACTACGCCCAGGTGAACGCCGTCACCGGCACCCGGATCGCCGGTCTGCTCTGTCCGTCGGACAACGCCGAAGTGGCGCGGAAGCTGGGCGGGTCGGCCGAACTCTCGCTGTTCTTCGCCCTGTCGCCGTCGGTCTACGGTGCCTACGGCGTGAACGACGAACCGCCGGATCCGATCACCCGCAACCACCAGTGCACGAACTATCTCGCGTGCGGTGGCCGGTTCAATGACGACGCCCGCTTCATCGGTCTCACCACCGAGCCGAACGCCTCGAATGCGGACATGTACAAGGGTCTGTTCCGCAGCGTCGAGCAGGCCGGCATGAAGGACTGCCTCGACGGCACGTCGAAGACGGTCGCCTTCGGCGAGGTCACCGGCGGGTTCTACGACGCGGCTGGCAGTGCCAACAACGCCCAGGGCGTGCCCTACGGCAAGTTGGGGACCAACCGCAAGTACTCCTTCGCGTGGACCTGCGGCCCTGTGCCGATGCACTGGATGGCCAAGAACATGTCTGGCTCCATCATCTATGACGCCTCGGCCCGCCAGTACTTCCGGTTCTCGAGCTTCCACGCCGGCGGCATGATCAACTACGTCATGGCCGATGGCTCGGTGAAGGCGATCCCGGTGAACACCGATGCCGACACGATGCTGCAGCTCGCGGGTCGTGCCGACGGTCAGTCGCTGTCGACGTCGATCGACTGATCCGCGGCGATCCCGAACCGGTCTCGTGACGGGCCGTCGGCCGAAAGGCCGGCGGCCCGTCCGAGCCGTTTTCAGCCTGTTTCCACGGCCTCGTTCCTGGTCGCGTCCCCGTCGCCGCCGTGGCGCTGCACGGGGTCCGGGATGTCGGTTGCCGCCGGCTTCCTTGCTCCGCCCCCTCCCGAACTCCATCGAGGTGATCCCCATCATGGCCATTCGCCGACTCACCGGTTCGTTCGTCCTCGGCGTCGCGGTCGCCGCGACCGTCGCCGGCTGTTCCGATTCCAAGCCCGCCGCTCCGGCCGCTTCGACGCCCGCTCCCCAGGCCGCCGCCCCCGCGGCGGATGGCGCGAAGGCCCCCATGACCCCGCCGAAGGTGCGTCCCGGCGTGGCCGCCGAGAGCGCTCCTGCGGCTGCCGCGGCGTCGGCTCCGGCCGCCGCTCCCGCCGCGTCGGCCGGCGCGGGACCGGCTGCCGCCCCGGCACCGGGTGGTCCGAAGGTGGCGGCGCCGAAGAAGGGTCCCGGCGGCCAGCCGGTGAAGCCGATGCCCGCCGCCCCGCTCGCCGATCCCATTTGATCGACCCGTGACGGGCTCGCTGTCGACGCACTTCCGCCCGGACGGATGACGTCCGGGCGGATTTTTTTTGCGCCGCCGGCGCGGGCTCTGGCGATCGACGCACCGCCCGGCAGGAGTGGGGAGCGCGCGGGGGTCAGTGCCCCTTGCGATCGCGGACGATCCGGTTGTGCTCGTCGAGCACGATCACCGCCGGCTCATGGCGGGAAGCCTCGAGGGGATCGAACTGCCCGTAGGCCATGATCGTGAGGCGGTCCCCGATCTTGCCCAGATGGGCGGTGGCGCCGTTGAGTTCGATCGTGCCCGACCCTGGCCGGCCCAGGATGACGTAGGTCTCGAACCGCTCGCCGTTGGCCATGTTGCCGACGAGGATCCGCTCGTACTGCCGCAGCCCCACCTTCTCGGCGAGATCCGCGGCGATCGAAAGGCTCCCCTCGTAATCGAGCGAGGCGCCGGTCACGCAGGCGCGGTGGATCTTGGACTTGAGCAGGCTGATGGTCATGGCGGGAAAAGCGGCGTGCGGTTGGGGGGAGCGGCGGGGCGGACGGGGGACGGGAGCGGGCGGAGTCACCGGAAGACGATGCAGACCGGGGCGGGGACAGGGGTGGTCCGGCCGGTGAACCGGAGCCGCCCGGTCGCCTGGTCGATGGCGAAGACGCTCACCCCGTGGGAATCCTGGCCGGCGGCCAGGAGCCACTTTCCCGACGGATCGATGGCGAAGTTGCGCGGCACCCGTCCCCGGATCGGCTCGGCCCCCAGGAAGGAGAGCCGGCCGGAACCAGCCTCGATGGCGTACATGGCGATCGTGTCGTGCCCCCGGTTGGAGCCGTAGAGGAACTTCCCGGAGGGATGGATGGCGATCTCCGCCGTGGAGAAACCGGTCCGGTCGGTGACACCGTCGGGCAGTGTGGAGAGCGTCTGGAAGGGCTCGAGCGTCCCCTTCTCGGGGTCGAAACGGAACGCCGTGACGGTGAGATCGAGCTCGTTGATGCAGTAGCCATGGCGGCCGTCGGGATGGAAGGCGAAATGCCTCGGGCCGGCACCCGCGGCGACGGCGGCCTCCGCATGCGGGGTGATCGTGGCCCGGGCGGCGTCGAGGGCATGGACGAGCACC
>CAZMOU010000009.1:7675-7933 GCA_964567835.1 uncultured Chitinophaga sp.
GATCGCAGACCACGGCGAACCGCCCGTCGGCCGAGGGATCGATCGAGTGGCCGTGCGGCCCCTCCTGCCGGGCGGCGTTCACGCTCTTCCCGGCGTGCTGGATGAAGCCACCGGGGGTGCCCTCCAGGGCGGCGCGGAGGCTCCCGTCGTCGGCGACACCGAGGCAGACCGAACTGCCGCCGCCGTAGTTCGCGGCGAGCACGGGCCGCCGCGACGGAGCGGCCGACGCGGCGCCGGGGCCGGCGCCCCCCGAGGAGG
>CAZMOU010000009.1:7943-18880 GCA_964567835.1 uncultured Chitinophaga sp.
GAGCGGTGGTTGAGCTTTTTCAGCGACCCCGATGCGGGGTCGATCGCCAGGGCGACGACGCTGCCGGTCGGTTTGCCGTCGGCGTCGGCCACCTCCGACACGGCGTAGAGGACGTCCTTCCGCGGGTGCCGTGCCAGGAAGGACGGGTTCACGAGTTCCGCGGCCAGTGTCGGCTCGCCGAGGAGGCCGGTCTCGTCGTCGAAACGGGCGACGTAGATCCCCTTCCCCTGGGGCGGCGCCCCGGTGTAGGTGCCGAACCAGACGAGCCGCTCCGCCGCCGGCACGACGGTGGCACCGCAGAGGGAGCCGAGGAGCCCGAGGAGGCCCGCCGCGACGCGCCTCGCGGGGATCGACCGGCGGGGGCCGGGGGGGCTGGGAAGGCGCATCGGCGGACTCCGGAGGACCGGGTTCGGACAGGGTGCATGGACACTCCGTCGCCCGCTGCTCATGCTGCGTCACGCCGCGGGAGACGGACCGGAGAAAATCGTACCCCCATGCCCGGAGGAATGCACGATCGACGCCGCGAGCGCCCCCCGTCGGCGGACGGGGAGGCGGAGGTGGCGCGGCGGGAAGCCCGCAACACGCTCTGGCTCGAACTCCACCAGGTCATCGTCCGCGTCGGGTGGATCTTCAAGACCGAGACGATCATCATGCCCGCCGTCCTCGACGCCGTCGTCGATTCAGGGGCGCTGCGCGGTCTCCTCCCGGTGCTGAACCGGGGGGGGCAGAGCGTTCCGCCGCTGCTCTTCTCCGGCACGCTCGCGCGACGGCCCCTCAAGAAGTGGGTCCTCGTGGTCACCAGCGCCATGATGGCCGCGGCCTTCGCGGTGCTGGCGGCCGCCTGGGCGCCGCTCGAGGCGCGGCGACCCGATCTCCTGGCGCTGTTGTTCCTCGTCGTCTACGCGGTCTTCTCGTCGTCGAACGGGCTCAACCAACTCGTCCTCGCGGCGCTGCAGGGAAAGTTGATCGCTCCGGGACACCGCGGCCGCGCGATGCTCGTGAGCGTGGCCCTGGGGAGCGTGGCGGCGATCGTGGCGGCGCTCGTGTGGTTGGGACGCTGGCTCGAGGAGGCGGACGGCTTCCCGAAGATCTTCGCCGCCACCGCCGTCTTCTTCGCCCTGGCCGCCCTCGTGCCGCCGTTCCTCGACGAACCGGCCGATCCCCCCGACGAGGACCGCAGCGCCGGCGGCCGGTCCCGCGGCTGGAGGGCCTGGCTCGCCGAGGGGATCGCCGACTGGCGGCGCACGCTCGCCCGCGATCCGAGCCTCGTCCGCCTCACCGTCGTCGCCGCCTGCTTCTCGGCGGTGCTCATCCTCTTCCCGCACTACCAGGCCTTCGCCCGCGACCGGCTCGGCAGCCGCATCGGGAGCCTGCTCACGTGGGTCGTGGTCCAGAACGCCGCCACCGGCACGGCGAGTCTGGTGGTCGGGCCGATCTCCGATCGCCGCGGGACGAGGAACGTGCTCGTCTGGCTCGTGGCCCTCTCGGCCGTCACGCCGCTCCTCGTGGCGGCGCTCGGCCGGCTCGCCCACGGGGTGGCGGTGGAGTGGTTCTGGCTGGTCTACGTGCCGCTCGGGCTCAATCCGCTGTCGCTCAAGGTGTTCACGAACTACGCGCTCGAGTTGGCCCCGACGAGGGCCGACCATCCGCGGTACGTGAGCATCGTCGGCGGTGCCCTCGCCGCCCCGTTCGTCCTCTCCCCGGCGGTCGGATTCGCGGTCGACCGGTACGGCTTCGAGCCGGCGTTCCTCGTCGGTGCCGCGATCATCGCCGGCGGCGCGGTGGTGGCGGCGGGTCTGCCGGAGCCCCGGCAGCGGCACCGCCCCGGATGAGCCCCGCCGCCCCGGGGGGAAAAAGCACGGAAATGGCGATTCCCCCGGCGATCGGGCCCTCCCGGCCCGGGGAATCGACCGTTGCCCCCCCGCTCGCCGGGCCCTATCATCTGGGCATTCCCCGGTCCTTTCGACCGGCACTTTCCGCAGATTCCCCTGTCACGTTCAGGAGCCCCTCGACGATGAACTCCCTCTCCCGTTTCGCCGTGGCGTTGTCGCTGGCGGCCCTGCTCGCCGGTTCTGCCGTCGTGTCGGCCGCCCCCAAGGAGCCGAAGGATGCGAAGTGCCCGGTGTCGGGCAAGGCCTGCAATCCCGCCAAGAGCGCCGATTTCGCCGGCGGCAAGGTCTACTGCGACAACTGTGCCGGTGCCTTCAAGGGTGACTCGGCGAAGTTCGCCACCAAGGCCCACCAGCAGCTCGTCTCCACCGGCCAGCTGACGCAGAAGTGCTGCCCGCTGTCGGGCGGCGCGATCAAGCCCGAGACCAAGCTCGCCGTGGGCGACGCCGAGGTCGCCTTCTGCTGCAACAACTGCAAGGGCAAGGTCGAGAAGGCCTCGGACGACGAGAAGCTGAAGCTCGTCTTCGGCGACGTTTCGAAGGCCTTCGAGCCGGCGAAGAAGTGAGCCCACGGCCCCGGTGCCGGGTGGGGGTCGCCCCGCGACGCCCGCCGGATTGACCTAGGGCCGCCGATCACGACATGGAATACTCCGCACGGGAGTGACTCCCGTGCGGAGTATTTTTTTTCCCCGGCCTCCCGGGAACCAGTCGGATGCGCGTCTTCCTCTCCGCCGGCGAGCCCTCCGGCGACCATCACGCGGCCCATCTCGTCCGCGCCCTGCGCCGGCGCGTTCCCGACGTGGAGTGCGTCGGCCTCGGCGGGCCGCGGATGGCCGCCGAGGGCTGCGAACTCGTCGCCGACCTGACGAAGCTCGCGGTGATGTGGTTCCTGCGTGTCCTCGTCTCGATCCACCGGTTCGTCGATCTCGCCCGCCGCGCCGAGCGGAGCTTCCTCGACCGGCGCCCGGACGTCTGCGTGCTCGTCGACTTTCCGGGGTTTCACTGGTGGCTGGCCTGGCGGGCCAAACGGCACGGGATCCCGGTGGTCTTCTACTGCCCGCCGCAGATCTGGGCCTGGGCGAGCTGGCGCAAGGAGAAGATGCGCCGTCTCGTCGACCACGTCCTGGCGCCGCTGCCCTTCGAGCACGAGTGGTTCCGGGCGCAGGGCATCCCCTCCACGCTGGTCGGCCATCCCTTCTTCGACGAGCTCGGCGAGCACGCCGGCGGAGGGCCCGAGGCGACGGCGGACGCCGGGGGGACTCCGCTCGTCCTCCTCCTCCCCGGGTCGCGCGGGCAGGAGCTCACCGCCAATCTGCCCACGCTCGTGCGCACGGCGGAGATCGTCCGGGAACGCCTCCCGGGGACGCGTTTCGTCGTGGCCGTCCTCCACGACCGGCACGCCGACACGGCCCGGCGGATGATCGCCGCGACGGGGTCCGAGCGGATCGACGTCGTCGCCGGCAGGGCGCGGAGCCTGATGGGCGAGGCCGATTGCGCCGTGGCGGTGAGCGGCTCGGTGTCGCTCGAACTGCTCGCCGCGCGGCTCCCGGCGGCGATCGTCTACCGCATCGGGGCGGTGGCATGGGTGGTGCAGAGCTGGTTCCGTCACGCCCGGTTCATCACCCTCGTGAATCTCCTGGCCGTGCCCGATCCCATCCTCCCGGTCCGACCGGTGCTGCGGCCGCCGCGGGGGGTTCCCCCCGCCGACCCGGCGGCGGTGTACCCGGAGTATCTCTCGGTGGAGGATCCGGCCGGTGCAGTGGCCCGGCACGTCGTCGAGTGGCTCACCGACGGGGCGGAGCGGCGGTCGGTCGTCGCGCGTCTCGACCGTCTCGCGGCCGACGTGGCCCGTCCGGGATCGGCGGCGCGGGCGGCGCTCGCGGTGCTCGCGGTCGCCGCCGGCGGTGATCCGACGGACGCGATCGGTGCCGACGCCGCCGGGCCGCTCTCGCGCGCCGCCTGACGCCGCGGCGATGAACGCGCGGCGGGCACGGGTCCCGGCCGTCGCCTGCTACACTCGATGCGGTCGGTGCCGCGCACGCGGCCGACGGCCACCGAGAGCCCGAAGGCATGATGCTCACCGAGCCACAGACGACACCCTTCGATCTCGATTTCCGCGTCGCGGGGATCCCCGTGCGCGTCTCGGGACTGTTCTGGGCGGGGGCGCTGTTCATCGGCTGGAACAGCTGCCGATCGTTCGCCCGGGGCGACGGCCGCGAGCTCCTCTTCTATCTGGCGATCTGGACGCTGGTGGTGCTCGGATCGATCCTCGTCCACGAACTCGGACACGCCCTCGCCTACCGGCGCTTCGGGCAGTCGGCGCGGATCGTGCTCTACCATTTCGGCGGCCTGGCGATCCCCGAGGGCTGGCGCCGCCGCCACCTCCGGCCCGCCGAGCGGTTCGTCGTGTCGGCGGCGGGGCCCTTCTCGCAGCTCCTGCTCGCGCTCCTCGTGATCGGGGGGCTGCGCGCGGCCGGATACGCGGTGCCGTTCCCGTTCCCATGGCTCGGGGAGCGGCTGGGCCTCGACGAGGGACGCCCCTACGCGTCGCTGCGTGGTCTGGCGCTGGCGGAGTTCCTCGTGTCGGTGAACGTCCTCTGGCCGCTGCTCAACCTCGTCCCCGTGCCCCCCCTCGACGGCGGCCAGATGACGCGCGAGGCGCTCGAGACGATGGGCGTGGCGGACGCCGGCCGGATCGCCTCGGGCATCGGGCTGGTCACGGGCGGATCGCTCGCCTGGATGGCGGCCTCGCGCGGCGAGCAGTTCCTGGCGGTGATGTTCGCGATCCTCGCCGTGTCCTGCTTCCAGGACCTGCAGCAGTCGCCCCCGTGGCGGCGTTGGAACTGATGACGACGCGACACGACGATCGGCTCGCCGCCATCGTGCTCGGCGCGAGCAACGTCTCCCGCGGCCTCGCCCGCCTCACCGCGGCCGTGCGCGGCCGTTGGTCCGGACCGGTGGACCTGTTCGTCGCCGCCGGCCACGGACGCTCCTACGGCGCCAACAGCCGCGTGTGGATCCGCCGTCTGCCCTCGATCCTCGGCTCGGGCCTGTGGCGGGCCCTCGACCGGGAGCGGGTGGGCGGCGGCGCCGGCCGGACGGTGGCACTCGTGACCGACGTGGGCAACGACCTGCTCTACGGGTTCACCCCGGCGCAGCTGGCGACCTGGGTGGACGAGGGGGTGGCGCGGCTCGTCGATCGTGGCGCCACGGTGGCGCTCACGCGGCTGCCGCTCGACGCCATCGCCACGGTGGGGGGCGTGCGGTACCGGCTCCTGCGGACGCTGTTCGTCCCCCGCTGCCCGCTGTCGCTGGCCGAGGTGGGGGCCGCCGCGGCCGAGATCGACGGACGGATCGCCGAGATCGCCGGTCGCCGCGGTGCCCGGCTCGTGGACCAGCCCGGGCACTGGTACGGCCTCGACGCCCTCCACCCGCGCCGCCGTCGCCTCGACACGCTCTGGCACGCCGTCTGCGACGCCTGGGGATTGCCCGCCGCGCCGGGACCGACACGGGCCTCGTTCCGGGAGTGGATGCGGCTGGGGACGCGCGGCGCGGAGGTGCGATCGCTCGCCCGACGCGCGCTGTTCACGCCCCAGCCCGCCCACCGTTTTCCCGGCGGCGACACCGTGGCACTCTATTGATCGCCCGGCCGCCGGCCGGGAGGGGGAGGACGCCGACATGGGCGACGTCGTTCGGATGGTCGTGGTGATGGGGGTCAGCGGCAGCGGGAAGACCGCGGTGGGACGGGCCCTCGCCCGACGTCTCGGGATCCCGTTCCACGACGCCGACGACCACCATCCCCCCGGCAACGTGGCGAAGATGTCTCGCGGCGAGCCGCTCTCCGATGCCGACCGCGGCCCCTGGCTCGACGCGCTCCGCGAACTCGTCACCGCCGCGCTCGGCGACGGCGGGGCCGTCCTCGCCTGTTCGGCGCTCGCGCGTCGCTACCGCGAACGGATCGGCACCGGCCGCGCCGGGGTGCGGCTGGTGTTCCTCGACGGTCCGCCCGACCTGATCCGGGCGCGGATCGGGGCCCGGCGGGACCACTTCATGCCGGCCTCGCTCCTCGACAGCCAACTCGCCGCGCTCGAGCGGCCGGCGGCCGACGAACGGCCCGTCGTGGTCTCGATCGAGGACGATCCGGAGACGATCGCCGCACGGATCGCGGCGGCGATCGACGCCCCCTGACCACCGGACCGGTCAGAGCACCGGCAGCGAGGGTAGCGGCGGACGGGCGGCGTGGGCCGCGGCGAGGTTCGAGACGAGGCGCTCGCAGATCGCCTCGAGCCACGGTCGGGCCGCGGGGTCGTCGAAGTTCGCCGCCGTCCGTCCGGCGTCCCCGTGCTCCCGGATCGGGATCTGGATCGGCACCTCGCCGAGGAACGGGATGTCGAGATCGGCGGCGGTCCGCCGGGCCCCGCCCGTGCCGAAGATGTCGTACCGCTTGCCGGTGTCGGGGCAGGCGAAGAAGCTCATGTTCTCGACCATCCCCAGGACCGGGATGTTCACCTTGCGGAACATGGCGATCGCCTTGGTGGCGTCGAGGAGAGCCACGTCCTGCGGCGTGCAGACCACGACGGCGCCCGTGAGGGGGAGGATCTGCGACAGCGTGAGCGCCACGTCGCCGGTGCCGGGGGGCATGTCGATGACGAGGTAGTCGAGCGGTCCCCAGGCGGTGTCGCGGAGCATCTGCGTGATGGCGCCGTGGAGCATCGGACCGCGCCACACCACCGCCTCGCCCGGGGGCACGAGATACCCCATCGACATCGTCGGCATCGCCGCGGGCGCGCCGGCGACCTCGAGCCGGGGGGGAACGATCTTCCCCTCGAGGATCTCGGGGCGGCCGGAGAGCCCGAGCAGGTGCGGGACGCTGGGCCCGTAGACGTCGGCGTCGAGCAGCCCCACGGCGCTGCCGGCCCGTGCCAGTCCGATGGCGATGCTCGCCGCCAGGGTGCTCTTCCCCACGCCCCCCTTGCCCGACCCGACGGCGATGACGCTCTTGGCGGGAAGCCCGATCTGGCCGAGTTTCAGCGGCGGCCTGTCGTACGGCACGATCCGCACCTCGACCCGGGAGGTCTCGGGGAACCGCGACCGCAGCGCCTCCTCGATCCGCCCGCGGACGGTGGCGTGGAGGATCGCGGAGTGGGTGGTGAGGCCGATGGCGACGGCGATGCGGTCGGCGTCGGCCTCCACGGAGACGACCTGGCCAGCCTCCGTCAGCGGGCGGCCCGTCTCCGGATCGGCGAATCCGGCGAGCACGGAGGTGACGGCATGGGGGTCGGGATTCGTCATGGGTTGATCGTCACCTGGGAGGGGGCCGGCGTGACGGCCGCCGCGGGGATTTCGTCGCGGAGCGGAGCGTGGCCGTGCGGAGCGGCGACGGCGGCGCCGGCACGCGACGCCGCGGAGAACAGCGGCCGGGGCTGGAGCGTGAGGATCGCCACCGCGACGAGTGCCGCGAGCATCGCCAGGCCCCCCCCGATGCCGCCGTCGGTCTGGACGCCGCGCTTCGCCGGTCGGAAATACATCGCGGCCACGAGGCGGAGGTAGTAGGCGGCGGCGATGGCGGCGTTGACCACGAGCACCAGCGCCAGCGCGAGGAACGCCAGTCGGCGACTCCCGGAAAGCGCACGCGACGTCCAATCGACCTCGAGCGCCGCCATCGCCAGCGAGAGCTTCCCCCAGAAGCCGGGCAGCGGGGGGATGCCGGCGAGGCTCAAGAGAAACGTCGAGAGCGCGAAGGCCGCGACCGGGTTGGTGCCGGCGAGCCCGTCGAGGTCGTCGACCGTCGACACCTCCTCGCGGGGAGGCCGCGGGGCCGAATGGCTCGACCACTCGGGCCACCGATGGCCGAGGTAGGCGAGTCCGCCGAACAGGCCGATCGTCGCCGCCACGTAGGTGGAGAGGTAGAAGAGCGTCGCCGCCGCGCCACCCAGGGCACCGGTCCAGGCCGTGTCGGGACCGGGTGCCGGGCGACCGCCGATCGTGGCGTCGGCCGCCGCCGCCGCGGCGACGCCGACGAGCAGGTAGCCGGCGTGGGCGATCGACGAGCAGGCGAGGAGGCGACGGAGGTTCGTCTGCAGCAGCGCCATCACGTTGCCCACGGTCATCGTCAGCGCGCCGAGCAGGGCGGCGAGTTGCCAGAAGAACGTCAGCCAGGCCGCCGCCGCCGGCCCGACGACGCCGCGGTCGAGGGCGATCATGCCGGCCAGACCTCCGGTGCCGAGGCCCATCAGGCGGAAGAGGACCACCACGCCGGCCACCTTCGGCAGCGTGGAGAGCAGTGCCGCGTTGGCGGGACCGGTGCCCTCGTAGACGTCGGGGGCGTAGAAGTGCATCGGCACCGCGGCGAGGCGGAAGGCGACGCCGCCCACGAGCATCCCGACGGCGACGGGGAGGAGAATCTCGGCGGTGCCGGCGATCCGGCCGTCGCCGGAACGGAGGCGGGTCCCGATGTCGGCCAGCACGGTCGATCCGCCGATGCCGTACAGCGTGGCCAGCCCGTAGAGGAACATCGCCGAGGCCACGAGCGAGAGGAAGAAGTACTTCAGGCTGGCTTCCTGGCCCGCGGCGTCGGTCCGCTTGAGCGCCAGGAGGAGATAGGTGGGGATCGAGACCAGTTCGAGCCCCGCGAAGAGGAGGACGAGGTCGCCGGCCGAGGCGACGAGCGACAACCCGGCGACGAGGAGGAGGAACGTGCCCGCCTCCTCGCAGGTACCGGTCGCGGCCGGCGCCGGTCGTCGGGTGACGGCACCACGCAGCTGGTCGCCGGCCTGGACCAGCGCGAGCCCGGCGCCGGCCCACAGCACCACGCGGCGCACGAACGACGCGAAGTCGTCAATGGCCAGGGGACCGGAGACCACCACCGAGCCGGGTTCGAGGCCGCCGTCGGGCCACGCCGCCGCGGCGGCGATGCCGACGAGCGCCACGAGCCACCCCTGCCGCAGTCCGGCGAAGGCGCCTCCCAGGTAGGCGACGAGCGCGGCCCCGATGAGGATCAGTTCCGGGGCGGCCAGAAGGAAGGTGGACAACGACGTCTGGGTCATGGGATCCGATCGAGCTGGGCGGTGAGAGGGGCGGCGGCCGGGCCGTCCTGCATCCGCGTGGCGAAGGCCGCGGCCCCCGGCGCCATGGCGGCGCGCACCGCCTTCGCGCTGGGGGCGAGGAAGGTCGAGGGAAAGAGGCCGATCCAGAGGACGAAGAGGGCGAGCGGAGCGAGTGCGGCCCATTCGTACCAGCGGAGATCGTCGGTCGGTTCGGCCGGCGACGGGGCCCCGTGCCCGCCGTGGCCGTGGGCGCCCCCGTCGGTGGCGTGCCCGTGGCCGGCGGATCCGTGCGTGCCGTGCGCGCCGTGGCCGGCGGATCCGTGGTGGTCGTCGGCATGGCCCGCCGGGGGCCGGCGCGACGGTCCGAAGAACACCCGCTCCACCGCCCACAGCATGTACCACGCACCGAGGACCACGCCCCCCACGGCCGCCACCGCCATGCCCAGGTAGAGCGGCTGCCACGCCGCCGAGACGCCACCCCAGGCCCGCTGGAACGAACCGAGGAGGATCATGAACTCCCCCACGAAGCCGTTGAGCCCGGGGAGGCCGATGCTCGAGAAGGTGAAGAGGAGGAACATCACCGCCAGCCACGGCGCCTTGGCGGCGATGCCGCCGAGGTTGGCGATCGACCGGGTGTGCTCGCGCTCGTAGATCATCCCCACCAGCGCGAACAGCCCCGCCGCCGAGAGCCCGTGGTTGATCAACTGCAGCGTGGCCCCCTCCACCGCCACCGGTTCGAGGGCCGCGAGCCCCATCACGCAGTACCCCATGTGGCTCACCGACGAGTAGGCGATGAGTCGCTTGAGATCGGACTGGGCGAGGGCCACGAGGGCGCCGTAGAGGATCCCAGCCAGACCGAGCGCGAAGATCCAGGGGGCGGCGGCGGCGGTGGCCTCCGGGAGCATCGGCAGCGAGAAGCGGAGGAACCCGTAGATCCCGATCTTGAGGAGCACGCCCGCCAGATCGACGCTGCCCCCCGTGGGGGCCTCCACGTGGGCCAGCGGGAGCCAGGTGTGGAAGGGGACGATCGGCACCTTGACGGCGAAGCCGGCGAAGAGGGCGAGGAACACCCACCACTGCAGATAGCCTCCCCGGGCGTCCATCGGGAGCGGATGGGCGGCCAGGCCCGAGGTGAGCGTGGCGATGTCGAACGAGAGCGTGCCGTTGTGGGCGGCGTTCCAGAGGACGATCGTGAGCAGGCCGAGGAAGGCGAGCACGCTGCCGGCCAGGGTGTAGATGAAGAACTTCACCGCGGCGTGACGCCGGTCGTCGTGGCCCCAGATGCCGATGAGGAAGAACAGCGGCACGAGCGTGAACTCGAAGAACACGTAGAACAGGATCACGTCGCGGGCCGCGAACACGCCGAGCATCGCCGACTCGAGCACGAGGAGCAGCCCGTAGAACCCGACCGGCTTCTCACGGATCGCCTCCCAGCTGACCATCACCGCGGTCACGGAGAGCAGCGCCGACAGGCCGAAGAGCCACACCGAGAGACCGTCCAGGCCGAGGCCGAGCCGCACGTCGAGCGGACCGTCGACGAGCCATGCCCCCTCGCTGATGGCGAAGGGGCGCCCCGAGGCGGCCTCGGGGCTGGCGAGGAAGCGCAGGATCAGCCACGCGGCGCCGGCGAGCGTGACGACGGTGGTCACCGCGGCGCTCTGTCGCACGGCCGACACGCCGCGCGAGCCGAGCAGCCAGGCGGCGAGCGCCCCCACGAGCGGCGTGAGGATGACGAGCAGGAGATGGGTGGCCGGCGAGAAGGGATTCATGGATGGGGCGGATGTGGGTCGGGTTCGGGCGGCCTCACCGGCGGTGGGCGGACGTGGCGATCAAAGGGGACGCAACTGCCAGGCCAGCGCGATCACGATGGCGAGGACGCCGACGACACCGGCCAGCGCGTAGCGCTGCAGGATGCCCGACTGGAGGCGGCGCACCACGCCGCCCCACGCCAGCGGGACACGGCCGACGGCGTCGACGGCACCGTCGACCTCGTCCGACGGGT
>CAZMOU010000009.1:18890-32211 GCA_964567835.1 uncultured Chitinophaga sp.
CGACGTTGCGGTCGATCGCCGCCGCCACCATCGCGAGCGCCTCGAGGGGCCTGACGATCGCCGCCTTGTAGATGACGTCGAAGTAGAACTTGTTGGCGAACACCGTCGCGAACGGGCCGAGGTAGCTGTCCCCCTGCGGGGCGTCGCTGCGCTTGCCGTAGTGCCCGATCGCCGCGATGGCGATGCCGATGGCCGCCGCGAGCGTGCCCTGGATCGCCAGATCGAGGTGGAAGGCGTGCGGCACCGCGGTGTGGGCCACGGCCGGCGCGGTGAGCGAGGGGGTGGCGGCGAGGAACCGCCCCAGTCCGTCGGTGACGAAGAGGGCCAGGCCGGCGGTCGCCGAGAGGACGGCGAGCACCACCAGCGGCCGGGTCATCACCTCGGGCGACTCGTGGGCGTGGTCCCCCGCCTCGGCCGGCACGCGGAGCGGGCCGGTGAAGGTCATGAAGACCGCGCGGAAGGTGTAGAAGGCGGTGAGGCCCGCCGTGAACAGCGACATCCAGAAGAGGATCCGCCAGGTCGCGGGCGTGTCGAGGGCGTCGAGGGGCACCCGCTCGGCGGTGGCGGCGTGCGCCGTCGCGTCGCGGCGCCAGGCGACGGACCGCACCGGGCCGGCCGCCGCGGGCGGGAGGAGGGGGGCGCCGTCCGCACGGGAGTCGGCATGGTCCGACGCGTGTGCCTCGGGGTGGGCCTTGGAATGGAGCGCGGCGAGGATCTCGTCCTTGCTGAAGAAGCCGGCGAAGGGGACGACGCCGGCCAGGGCGGCGGCACCGACGAGGAACGTGGCGGCCGTCACCGGCATCAGTTGCCGCAGGCCGCCGAACCGCCGCATGTCGATCACGCCCCCCATGGCGTGCATCACCGACCCGGCCCCGAGGAACAAGAGCGCCTTGAAGAAGGCGTGGGTCACCAGGTGGAAGATCGCGGCCGTGAAGCCCAGCATCGTGCCGGTGCCGAGCGCGGCGAACATGTAGCCGAGCTGGCTGATGGTCGAGTAGGCGAGGACCCGCTTCAGGTCGTTCTGCACCGTGGCGATGAGGGCGGCGACGAGCGCCGTCGTCGCCCCCACGATCGAGACCATGGCAAGCGCGCCGGGGCAGCCGATGAACAGCGGCGCGGAACGGGTGATGAGGTAGATCCCCGCGGTGACCATCGTCGCCGCGTGGATCAGGGCGCTCGCCGGCGTCGGCCCCTCCATCGCGTCGGGGAGCCAGACGTGGAGGGGTACCTGGGCGCTCTTCCCGCAGGCCGCCAGGAGCATGAGCAGGCAGATGGCCGTGCCGACGGCACCGGCGACGTATCCCGACGCGTGGGCGAGCCTCGTCTGGCCGAGGATGCCCGGGAGGATCGTGCCGTCGGCGGCGATCGAGTCGTGGAAGTCGAGCGTGCCGTAGGTCATCCAGAGGAGGAAGGTGGCGATCGCCAGCCCGAAATCCCCCACGCGGTTGACGAGGAAGGCCTTCTTCGCCGCCCGTGCCGCCTCCGGTTTGGTGTACCAGAATCCGATGAGGAGGTAACTGCAGGCGCCCACCGCCTCCCAGAAGACGTAGACGAGGAGGAAGTTGCTCGCCGCCACGAGCATCGACATGGAGAACACGAACATCGCCACCAGCGCGAAGAAGCGGGGATAGCCCGGATCGTCGTGCATGTAGCCGATCGAGTAGAAGGCCACGAGGAGGCCGACCCCGGTGATGATCACCAGGAGGGTGGCGGTGAGCGGATCGTAGCGCAGCGTCACCGGGACGTTGAACGACGCCCCCGTCGTGCCAGCCGGGCCCATCGCCATCCCGGTCGCGGCGTCGGTCGCTCGGGCGTGGGCGACGTCGGCCCAGGTCCACAGCGGCAGGATCATCTCCAGCGGCCGCGGGGTGTCGGACTGGGCGTCGCCGGTCATGCCGAAGGTCACCGCCGTGGCCACGAGCAGGAAGGCCGCCACCACCGCCGCCCCGCCGATCCCCGCCAGGGCCGGGAGGTGGGCGCGCGGACCGAGTCGGCGGCCGAGAAGCACCGTGCCGATCGCCCCCGCCAGAGCCAGGAGCGGGACGAGGACGAGGAGTTGCGGGATTTGAAAAGCCATGGGTCGCGGGGATTGAGGGTCGACTCGGGACGGGAGGGCGGCGCCGGGCCGCCCGTCAGACGTGTTCGCGTTCCTCGACGTGCGAGGCGTCGCGCTGCGGCCGGACGCCCGCCGGCGTGAGCCGTGGCCAGTTCGGCGCCGCCGCGTCGCCGGCGGGCAGTTCCCGGTCGATCACGCGCGGCAGGTTCTCCTCGCGGAGGGCCTGCCACGCCGAGGCATCGAGCCGGCCGGTGCGGGCGAAGGCCTGGAGGACGAACACGAGCGCCACGGCGGCCTCGCAGGCCGCGACGGTGAGCACGAACACCACGAGCGTCTGTCCACCCGGGTCGCCGTGGAAACGACTCCAGGCGACGAGCGTCACCGCCACCCCCTGGAGCATCAACTCGGCGCAGAGGAACATCACGATCAGGTTGCGGCGCGTGAGGATGCCCACGAGACCGAGGCAGAAGAGCCCGGCGCCGACGAGGAGGGCGTTGGTGAGGAGTGCGGCGGGGATCATCGGGCCTCCCTCGGATGGTCGGCCACGGCTTCACCCCGCGAGACGACGGCGATCGCCCCCACGAGCGCCGCCAGCAGCAGTACGCCGGCGACCTCGACGGAGAACAGGTGACGTCCGAACAGATCACGACCCAGGCGGGCGACCTCGTCGGTCTCCGCCGCGGGGGGGCCGCCCGCGGGCCCCGCCGATCCGGACAGCGCGGCCGCCCGGGAGGGCACCCGGCAGCAGGACGCGGGTTCGCTCGCGGCCAGGCGCCCGATGGAGAGGGTGAGCAGGCCGAGGAGCACCGCCCCCGCTGCCGCGGCGAGCATCGGCTCGTTCGAGACCCTGTCGTAGGGGGCCGTGCCGGCCGGCTGGGCGAGCATGAGCACGAAGAGGAACATGACGAGGATCGCCCCGGCGTAGACGACGATCGTCGCCACGCCGAGGAACTGCGCCCCGAGCACCAGGAGCACCCCCGACACGCCGGCGAGCGTCATGGCGAACCAGATCGCCGAGTACACCGGCGAACGGGTGGCGATCGTGGCCATGGCCGAGACGAGGGATACGCCCGCGACGGTGGCGAAGACGAGGTCCTCGCCGGCACAGCCGAGCGAGCGGCCCGTGGCCGCGAAACCCACGAGCGCGAGCGCCCCCAGGAGGATCCCCGACCGCCTCGAGGCGACCGTGTCGGAGGACTTCGGCAGGAGGAGCCACAGCGCCGCGGCGAGGCTGGCGACGCTCGCCGCCAGCAGGAGGCCGGACGTGGCGACGGAGTCCATCAATGGTGTCCTCCCGAAGCCGGTGCATGGTCGAAGGTCGCCATCCCACCAGCCGCCAGCGTGCGCGACTTCATCGGCTCGGCGTCCTTCGTCATGTCGTAGACGCTGAGCAGTTTCTCCTTGTCGAACACCATCTCCTCGCGGCTCTTGCCGGTGAGGTCGAGGAGACTCGTCAGCTCGATGGCGTCGACGGGACAGGCCTCCTCGCACATCCCGCAGAAGATGCAGCGCAATTCGTCGATGGCGAAGCTCTCCGGATACTTCTCCCTGTCCGGCCAGGGGCTTTCCGTGGCGACGATGTCGATGCAGTGCGCCGGACAGGCGGTCGCGCAGAGGAAGCAGGCGACGCACTTCACCCGCCCGGCCTCGTCGCGGTTGAGCCGATGCACACCGCGGTACACCAGCGGATTGCCCACCGTGGGGCGCACCTCCGGATAGTCGACCGTGACCTTGCGGCTCACCATGTGACGGGAGGTGATGGCCAACCCCTGGAGGAAGAGGGGGAGGTAGAGCTTCTCGGCCAGGCCGAGCGGCTTCTCCTCGAGCCAGGTGATCGATGGATCGGTCGGTTTCATCGGCTGCCTGCCAGTTCCGTCGTGGAGTCGTCCTGGTCGGCGAGTTCCCTCTCCGCGGGGTTCGCCAGGACCCGTTCCACGTCGAGGGGATCGTGGGTGAGGATCGGAGTGTTGTCGGTGCCGGACGGGGTGAGGGCGCCGGCCACCACCCAGCCGGCCAGGCACGCCGCCCAGGGGAGGAGGATGGCGACGAGGGAGGCCGGTCCCGCCCCCAGCGCGGCGGTGAGCGACGGGCGGAACTCCTCCACCGCCGCCACCGTGACGAGATTCACCAGTCCCAGCGGGAGCATCACCTTCCAGGCCAGGCTCATGAGCTGGTCGAAGCGGAACCGCGGCCAACTCCAGCGCACGAGCATGAAGAAGACGATCACGGCCAGGATCTTGGCCGAGAGGATGACGAAGCGCAGGATCGCCTGGCCCCAGCCGATCTCCTGCGAGGCGCCGGTGACGCCCCACAGATGCCACCCGCCGAGGAACATGATCACGATGAGGAAGGCCGCCGTGATCATGTGAAGGAACTCGGCGACCAGGAAGAGCAGGAGCTTGATCCCGGAGTACTCGGTGTGGTACCCGCCGACGAGTTCCTGCTCCGCCTCGGGGAGATCGAAGGGGAGACGGGCCGCCTCGGCGAAGCTGGCCACGAGGAACACGATGAATCCGAGCGGCTGGGCGAACGCGTACCACACGCCGGTCGAGGCCTGGGCGTTCATGATGGCGTCGAGCCGCAGGCTCCCCGAGGCCAGCACCACCCCCAGCAGGCCGAGGCCGAGGGGAATCTCGTAGGCCACGAGTTGGGCGCTCGAGCGGAGCCCGCCGAGGAAGCCGTACTTGTTGTTGCTCGCCCAGCCGCCGAGCAGGACGCCGTAGACGGCGATGCTCGAGAGGGCGAACACCCAGAGCACGCCGACGTCGAGCCCGGGGGCGACCAGGAACGGCACCGGATCGGGGAGCCCGGGGATGCCCAGCGGCGGGAGGACGCTGCCGAAGGGGATGGCGGCGAAGATCGCCAGCGAGGCTGCGAGGATCACCAGCGGGGCGGCGTTGTAGAGCACGCGGTCGACGTGCGACGGCGTGTAGTCCTCCTTGAGGATGATCTTCAGCCCGTCGGCGAGCGGCTGGCCGAGGCCGAAGAGGCGGATCTTCGTCAGCGGGATGCCGACGCGGTTCGGGCCGCGGCGATCCTGGACCCAGGCGGCGATCCACCGCTCCAGCAGGACGAGGTAGGCCGCGGCGGTCATCAGGCCGCCGACGAGCAGGCCGATCTTCGCCAGCGCCGCGATCACGGTCATCGAGGGGAGGAGGTTCATGGGAATCGGAGGGGGGGCGGGCCGGCCGACGGAAGGGGACGCGGGGCGGTATCAGACACCGGCGAGTTGATCGACGCGGAGATCGACGCCGGTGGGCGGGATCTCGCCGCCGAGGGCGGAGAAGGCCGCGGCCGACTCGGCGATCTGCCGCCGGACCGCGTGGGGATCGTACAACCCCCGGCGGCCGAGCATGTTCCAGAACAGCCGTCCCTCCGGCCACACGCCCGCCGGCGGCCGGATCGCCGCGTCGAAGGACTGGGCCCGGGAGGCGACGTTGACCCACGTGCCGGCGCGTTCCGCGAAGCCGGCGGCGGGGAGGGTCCAGGTGGCGCGGCGGGAGAGGGGCGACTCGAAGAGATCCTGCACGACCAGCGCGCGGAGGCGGCCGAAGGGCTCCGCCGTCGGCTCGTCGATCCAGGGGGCGGGGTAGGCGGCGGTGATCCACGCGGCGTCGTATTCCCCCGCCGAGACCCCCGCGAGCAGGTCGGCGAAACCGCGCGGTTGCCCGTCGAAGAGACCGATGACGGCCTCGACGCCGCGGCGGTTGGGGCACTTCTCGGCGCGGATCGTGAAGCCGCCGGGGAAGTGCTCGTCGGCGCCCGACACCGGCACGTGCACCACGAAGAGGGCCGCCTTGGGATCGATCGAGCGGGCGACGGCGCAGAGCATCCACGCCTCCTCGATCGTGAGCATCGGCGAGACGGCCACCGCGAGCCGCCCGGCGCCGGAGAGTTCCTCGCGCAGGCGCGGCACGAGGGCGTGCCATTCGGCCGCCTCCCGCTCTCCGCCGCTCGAGACCAGGCGGCCGGGCGCGACGATCCGCTCGGGGGAGTGCAGGTGGTGCCAGCCGTAACGTCCGTCGTCGCACATCCACCAGCGGTTGACGTGGGGGTTCTCGCGGGGCTTGAGGCGGTAGACGGTGTCCTGGTTGTGCTCGGTGGTGATCGAGCAACCGGCGGAGCAGCCGCCGCAGACGTTGTTCTCACGCTTGAGGAACCAGACACGCTGCTGGTAGAGGAAGTCCTTGTCCCCCAGCGCCCCCACCGGGCAGAGGTCGACGACGTTGCCCGAGAGCTTGTTGTCGAGGGGGAAGCCGGGGAAGACGTCGATCTCCTCCTTGGCGCCGCGGTTGACCACCATCAGCTCGCTCGTGCCCGACACCTCGCGGGTGAAGCGGACGCAGCGGGTGCACATGATGCACCGGTCGACGAACAGCGTCACCGTCGGCCCGACGTCGCGCCGGCGACTGTGGAAGGGATTGAGGTCGGTGCGCCGTTCGGCCTGCCCGTGCTCGAAGTGGTAATCCTGGAGCAGGCACTCTCCCGCCTTGTCGCAGATCGAGCAGTCGATCGGGTGGTCGATGAGGAGCGCCTCCTCCACCCGGGCCCGGCTCTCCTTCACGAGCGCCGTGTTCGTGACGATCACCGTGCCGTCCTTCGCCGGGGTCTGGCAGCCCGGGACGAGCTTCGGCATCATCGTGACCTTGCCCGTGGCCGCGTCGCGCGTGCCGGTCTCGATGAGGCACATCCGGCAGCTGGCCACGACCGACAGGCCGCGGTGCCAGCAGTAGTGGGGAATCTCCACTCCCCCCCGGCGCGCGGCCTCGATGCAGTTGAGCCGTTCGTCGGCCCCGATCTCGATCTCCGTTCCGTCGACGATGACAGTGGGCATGGTGTGTCAGGAAAGGGTACCGGCCGCCGGCGACCCGGACGGCGTGGCACGGTGGGTGTGTTCGCGACAAAGGAGGACGGCACCGCGTCGGTGGGTCCCCCGGGCATCGGATCCTTGGGTCAGTGGGCTCCGACGACCGGCAGCGCGGGGACGGGGTCGGTGACCATCCAGCCGGTGGGGTTGGTGCGCTTGATGTAATCCTCGAACTCGCCCCGGAACTTCTTGATCGCGTTCTTGATCGGCCAGGCGGCACCGTCGGCGAGCCCGCAGATCGTCGAGCCGGGCATCATGCCCATGGTGTTGCCGATCTCGGCGAGGAGGTCGAGATCGCGGAGCCGCCCCTTGCCCGCGCGGATGCGCTCGAGCATGCGCAGCGACCAGGCCGTGCCCTCGCGGCAGGGGGTGCACTGCCCGCACGACTCGTGGGCGAAGAAGCGGCAGGAATTGTGGAGGAAGTCGACGATGCTCGTCGTGTCGTCGATCACCACCACCGCGGCGGTGCCGAGACCGAGGCAGCCGACCTTGCCCGGGCCGGCGAAGTCGAGGGGGGTGTCGAGTTCGGACTCCGCGAGCAGGCCCATGGAGATGCCGCCGGGGATCACGGCCTTCGCCCGGCGTCCCTTCCACACGCCGCCGCCATGACGGTCGATCAACTCGCGGGCGGTGATGCCGAGCGGCGCCTCGTAGCACCCGGGGCGCTCCACGTGCCCGGACAGGCAGTACAGCTTGGGCCCGTAGCTGCCGGGGTCGCGGGGATTGTTCGGGTCGGCGGGCACGCCGACGGAGCGGAACCAATCGACCCCCCGGCGGGCGATCTGCGACACGCAGGCCATGGTCTCCACGTTGTTCACGACCGTCGGCTTGCGGAACAGTCCCTCGATGGCCGGGAAGGGGGGCTTGATGCGTGGCCAGGCACGCTTCCCCTCCAGGCTCTCGATCAGTCCCGTCTCCTCGCCGCAGATGTAGGCGGCGGCGCCGCGATGGAGCCAGATGTCGAGCGAGAAACCGCTGCCGCGGATGTTCTTCCCCAGGTACCCGGCGGCGTGGGCCTCGTCGATCGACGCCTGGAGGCGGTGCCAGGCCCGCGGATACTCGTAGCGGAGGTAGAGGTAGGCGGTGGAGGCACGCGTGGCGAAGGAGGAGAGGATGATCCCCTCGATGACCTGATGGGGGTCGTCCTCCATGAGGATCCGGTTGTTGAACGTCCCCGGCTCGCTCTCGTCGGCGTTGATGCAGAGGTAGATCGGGCCGGGATGGTCCTTCGGCAGGAAGGTCCACTTGAGCCCGGTGGGGAAGCCGGCGCCGCCCCGGCCGCGGAGGCCGGAGGCCTTCACCATCTCCACGACGTCGGCGGGCTGCTTCTCCGCGAGCATCCGTTCGAGCGGGGCGTAGCCCCCCCGCGACCGGTAGCTGGCGATGGTGTGGCCGTCGGGCACGCCGACGGCCTCGAGGAGGACGGGTCGATCGTCGGTCATGTCAGGTGGCCCTCGATCGCGGCTTCGCCAGCTCGGCCGCGGCCGTTTCCGGCGTCATGTTCGTGAGAAGATCGTCATTGGCGAGGATGCAGGGGGCGAAGTCGCAGGCGCCGAGGCACTCCGCCGGTTCGATGGTGAGTTCGCCGTCGGGGGTCGTGCCGTAGGGCTCGATCCCCTTCCTGCGGCAGAGATCGGCGAGGAGTTCGTCGCCGCCGCGGAGGGCACACGACACCGACCTGCAGACGAAGGCCCGCACCCTGCCGTGGGGCTTCTCTTGGTGGAAGAACTGGTAGAAGGTCAGCGTGTCCTGCACCTCGGCCGGCGCGAGGCCGAGCACCGAGGCGATCTCCACCACCGCCTCGAGGGGAACGTGCCGCAGTGCGGCGTTGACCAGATGGAGCGCCGGCAGGGTGAGGGCGCGGCGGTTCGGATAGCGGGGCGCGAGGGCCTCGATCTGCGCCACCATCTCGTCGGTGAGGATCTTCCGCGGGGCGATCATGGGCTTACCTGTCGAGTTCGGCGGCGATGATGTTGAGGCTGCCGAGGACGGCCACGACGTCGGAGAGGGTGTGGCCACGGATGAGCTGCGGGAACAGGGAGAAGTGGAGCACGGACGGGGGTCGGCACCGGGCCCGGTAGGCGGTGTCGGTGCCGTCGCCGACGACGTAGAAGCCGAGTTCGCCGTTCGGTGCCTCGATCGCCGCGTAGGACTCCTCGCACGGCACCTCGAAGCCGCGGTTGGCCATCGACAACTCGAAGTGCGTGATCGTCCCCTCGATCGTCGAGTAGACCTGTTGCTTCGTCGGCCGGGCCACGCGCTGATCGACGCCGACGTCGACCTCGCCGGCGGGGAGGTTCTCGATCGCCGCGGCGAGGATCCGCAGGCTCTGCCGCATCTCCTCCATGCGCACCAGGTAGCGGGCGTAGCAATCGCCGGCGGTGGCGCAACAGACCTTGAAGTCGTAGTCGGCGTAGGCGAGGTAGGGCTCGTCCTTGCGCAGGTCGCGGGTCACGCCGCTGGCCCGGGCCACCGGACCGGTCGCGCCCCGCGCGATCGCATCCTCGCGGGAGAGCACGCCGACGCCCTGCCTGCGGTCGACGAAGATCCGATTGCGGGTGAGGAGCCGCTCCATGTCGTCGAGCGTCTTGGGGAAGGTGCGGATGAAGGTGCGGATCTTCTCGATCACCAGTGGCGTGAAGTCCTGCGACACGCCGCCGACCCGCGTGTAGCTGTTGGTGAACCGGGCGCCGCACAGCGTCTCGAAGATGTCGTAGATCACCTCGCGCTGGTAGAAGCCGTAGAGGAAGAAGGTGAAGGCCCCGGTGTCGAGGCCCACGGCGCCGTTGCAGAGGAGATGGTCGCTGATCCGGGCCAGTTCCGCGACGATCGTGCGGATCACCCGGCAGCGGGGCGTCAACTCGATCCCCAGGAGCGTCTCCACGGCATGGTGCCAGGCGACGTTGTTGGCCATCGGAGAGATGTAGTTCATCCGGTCGGTGACCGTCACGTACTGGTTGAACGTGAGGTGCTCGCCGATCTTCTCGAAGCCGGAATGGAGATACCCCATCTCCGGCATGGCGTCGACCACGCGCTCACCCTCGAGCGTGAGCACGAGCCGCAGCGTGGTGTGCGTGGCCGGGTGCTGCGGACCGAAGTTCAGCGTCCAGTGGTAGTCCTCCTCGCGGGTGGTCGCCGGGGGACGGGGACGCGCGTCGTGGCCGGGAGCGATCGACATGGCGGCAGGCTCTGGGGGATGCGGGGGCGCGGGGACGACGGGCGGATCAGCCCTCGTCGCGGGTGAGCACGGGGAAGTTGTGGCGCTCGCCGCGCCCCTGGAGCGGGTAGTCCTTGCGGAGCGGGTGGGCGGTGAACTCCTCCGGCATGAGGAGCCGGCGCGGATCGGGGTGGCCCTCGAAGCGGATGCCGAACATGTCCCACACCTCGCGTTCGAGCCATTCGGCCGACCGCCACAGATCGACGACGCTCCGCACGGAGGGATCGGGATCGTCGAGGAAGGCCCGCACGGTGACCCGCCGCCCCGTGGCGGTGGCGGTGAGCAGCCAGACCAGACCGTAGCGACGCTTCGCCCCGCGGTATTCCAGGTAGTCGACGCACGTCACGTCGACGAGGTGGTCGAAGCCCGCCTCGCGGAGCGCCGCCAGGAAGGCGTGGGACTCCGCCGCCGGGACGACGATCCGCTCCTGGCCGCGGAAGGTCGAGGTCTCGATCCCGGGGAAACGGGCGGCCAGCGTCTCGACGACGTCGGGGGACGGCGGTGTGTCGGTCATCGGAACGGCTCTCGTGCTGGCCGGAGGCGACGGGACGAACGGCGGCGGTCTGGGGTGGGATCGGCGGGGTCAGGGGCGGCCGACGCGGAGGTCGCGTTGGATCACCGGATTGCGGGCGGCGTCGATGGAGAGCGGTCCGGCGATCTCGACCAGGGCCCGCTTGCGCTGCTGGCGTTCCCGCGTGCCGAACTCGCGCCCCGTGATCGTCCCCTCCCGCTGGATCTTGTCCTGGAGGTCGATGATCGCCTGGATCAGCTGCTCGGGGCGTGGCGGGCAGCCGGGAACGTACATGTCGACGGGAATGAACCGGTCGATGCCCTGGACCACCGCGTAGGTGTCGAACACGCCGCCGGTACTGGCGCAGGCGCCCATCGAGATGCACCATTTCGGCTCGTGCATCTGCTGCCAGATGCGCTGCAGCACCGGCAGCATCTTCATCACCACCCGGCCGGCGACGATCATCAGGTCGCACTGCCGCGGGCTGAAGCGGAAGACCTCTGCTCCGAACCGGGCGAGGTCGTGCTTGGAGGCCCCGGTGGCCATCAGTTCGATGCCGCAGCAGGCGGTGGCGAACGGCATCGGCCACAGGCTGTTCTTGCGGCACCAGTTGGCCAGCTCGTCGAGCCGGCTGACGACCACGTTCTCCGGAAGGTTCAGCGCCACTTGAACACCCCCTTGCGCCAGTCGTACGCGAATCCGATCACCACCAGCGCGATGAACGCCATCGCGCCGGCGAACACGATACCCCGTCCCGACACCGTTCCGTCGGCCACCGCGGCGTCGATGCCCGCGGCCGATCGGCTGGCGACCGCCCACGGGTAGAGGAAGAGGAGCTCCACGTCGAACACCAGAAAGGTGATCGCCACGAGGTGGAAGCGGACGTCGAAGCGGCGGCGCGTGTCGTGGACCGGATCCATGCCGCTCTCGTACGGCATCTCCTTGACGCGGCTGGTGCGCCGCGAGGGGCCGATGAGGCCGGCCCCGACCACGAGCCCGACCGAGACCGCCGCGGCGATGGCGACGAAGAGGAGGACGGGGAGGATGGCTTCCATGGGGGGCCGGTGTCGGGGGGGCCGGGGTGGGAGGGCTCGATCGGGCCGGTCCGTGGCGGCTCGGGCCGGCGGACTGGCAGGAACCGGACTTCGTGAAATCCTTCACGAAGTCGGTGCCGAAAAAACCCCCAATTCTCGGCGGACCTTCCCGGTGAAGGGGTCGGGCCGTCGCGGAGCGGGGGCGGAGGACGCCAGAGTTATACCGTGCGGAGCGGGTGCCGACGAGAAGGGTCCGGCCGCGTTCCGGGGGCCACGCCGCCCGGGGGGCCTGCCATCCGTGACGGGTGGCGGGCCCGGGGGATCAAAAGTTGCCCAGGTTGAATCCCACGTACGCCCCCCACGGCCCGACCCCGATCGACATCCCGCTGCCGACGCGGGCGTTGGAGAAGGGGGGGCTCCCCTGGCCGCCGCCGCCGGAATTGCTCCGGTACGGGGAGTAGGCGGGGGAGGAGTTCAGCTTGGCGACGGCGGCGGCCGAGGCCTTGGCGGTCGCCTGACGGTTGGCTTCGGCAGCGGCGGCGAGCTCCCCCCGACCCTCCTCGAACCGGGTCTGGCGGTCCCGCAGCGAGGCCCGTTTCTGCTCGATCTTCTGCAATTCCACCGCCAGTTGGCCCGCCGACATGTCGACGACGTTGGGGACGTCCTTGAGGACGTCGGCACGCCGCCGGTCCGACATCGCCGACAGGTACTGGCCGACCCATGCCCGGGCCTCGCGCGCCTCCGGGGTGTCCATCACCTTGAACTTGGTCTCCAGATCGTCGAGGAGGTACTCGAGCTCCTGCGACGACATCCGCATCACCTTGTCGTTGAAGTCGACCTTGATGCGCTGCACCTCGCGGGGCGAATAGATCTTCTGCGTCGACAGCCACTCTCCGAGTTCGAAGATCGCCCGGCGCCACCGCGAGCTCTGGAGAATCTCGGTCTTGGCGGACATCTCGTCCTGCGCGTCGGCGCCGGAAGCGCCGGCGGCCGGCTCCTCCCGGGCGGTCTGGGCCGTCGACGGCTCCGGTCGGGCCCACATGGCGACGGCGAGGACGGCGAGCGTCCAGACGACGGCTCGGGGAACCGTGCCCTCGGGGCCGCCCGACCGGGGGCGGGGTTGCCGGGCGGCGACTGGCGTGGTGTGGGTCGTCATTCTGTCGGCCTCCCTGTCTTCCGGGTCATCGTCATCGTGGTTGGGTGGGCATGCTCGTCGTCGGGCGTCACCGGGAGCGATTGGTAGGTGCAGGCGTCCGCGCCGTCGAAGAGATAGTGGTTGATCGAGCGTGTCAGGCTCCCGTCGGGAAGCACCGACATCGTCCGCGACACCCACACGCCCTCCTCGAGCGTCCACACCGCCTCCGAGCGGCCCCCGTCGCCGTCGAACGACCAGGAGCGGATCTGCCGCGTGAGCGGATCCCAACCGATGCGCTGCGTCACCTCCTTCGCATCGCCGCCGTCGGGCAGGGAGAGGCGCGTCTCGCGGATCAGGTACGTGCGGGAGGGATTCCAGCGCACCCGCATCTCCACCTTCGGCACCGGCTTGGCGTCGTCACGGTCGCCGTGCACCTGCACGTCCCAATCCCCCTCGAGCCAGGCGAGGGCCTCGAGGCCGCTCGCGCTCTCCGGCGGATCG
>CAZMOU010000009.1:32221-51496 GCA_964567835.1 uncultured Chitinophaga sp.
CCCTTGACCCATGTGGCGGAAAAGCGGCCGTGGTGGGCGACCGTCGATCCCGGCGGCGTGACCGTCACCGTGCCATCCTCGATCGCCACCGTTTCGGTGATCAGCCGCACGGTGACGTCGTCGATGCGGAAGTCGGGTCGGATCTCCCCTTCGGCGGCCGGGGCGAGCCCGTCGGCCGTTTCATGGCCCCGCATCACGTTGCCCATGTCGTCGACGATGTCGCCGTCGGCCATCCACATCGACTTCACCGCGGCGGAGTCGCCCCGGTCGAGGGCGGCCTTGTAGGCGCGCGAGGCGGCGAGCACCTCCTCGCCGGCCGGGGGCCGGGGGGGGACCTGCGCGTGGGTGGCCGACGTGCCCCCCCCGCAGACGAGGGCCGGGAGGAGGAGGACGAGGGGCCCGAGACGCCGGTGGGGGGGCCGGGGAGGACAACGCATGGCACGTGGGCTCGCGAGGGGGGGCAGGGGTCGGAGGAGCCCTGCCATTCCGATGCCCAATCGTACCACGCGGCCCCGGCGGGACGGTGCCCGGAGGCGGTCCGCCCGTCTGCTAGGCTGGGGGCATGGCCGACCCGCTCGCCACGCTCGCCGCCCTCGTCCGCCGCCCGAGCGTCAATCCGATGGGCCGGGACGTCTCGGGCCCGGAGTACCTCGAGGGGCGGGTCACCGACTACCTCGTCCAGCGGTTCGCGGCCAATGGGCTCCCCTGTGCCCGTCAGCCGGTGGCGCCGGGCCGCGACAACGTCGTGGCCCGCCTGGAGGCTTCGGTCCCGGGGGCTCCGGTGATCCTCTGGGACGCCCACCAGGACACCGTCCCGGTCGACGGGATGACGATCGACCCGTTCCTGCCGCTCGTCCGCGACGGCCGTCTCCAGGGAAGGGGGGCGTGCGACGTCAAGGGGGGGATGGCGGCGATGCTCGTGGCCCTCGACCGGCTGCGGGCATCGGATCTTCCCCGACCGGTGACCGTCGTCTTCGCCGCCACCGTCAACGAGGAGTTCGGCTTCTCCGGCGCCCGGGCCCTGGCGGCGCTCTGGTCGGGCGCGGGTGGCGACGGCCCCGGGGACCGGGCGACGCGTGCGCTGCTCGGGGGCGTGCCCGCGGCGGCGATCGTCGCCGAGCCGACCGGCCTCGACGTGGTGGCGATGCACAAGGGGGCCGTGCGCTGGCGGATCCGCGTCGGGGGACGCGCCTGCCACAGTTCCTTCCCGGAACGGGGCGACAACGCCATCTACCACGCTGCCCGCGTGGCGCTGGCGATCGAGGAACTCGCCGCGGAACTCCTCCTTCGCGACCCGGAGCACCCCTGCGGCCCGCCGACGCTCTGCCTGGGAACCATCCGGGGCGGCACCGGCGTGAATCTCGTGCCCGACGCGGCGGTGCTCGAAATCGACCGGCGCCTCGTTCCCGGAGAGAGCCCGCGTGCCGCCCGCGACGAGGTGATGCGGCGCATCGCCGAGACCTGTCCCGGCGCCGACGTCCGCCACGACGAGCCGTTCGTCGAGCACGCCGGCCTCCCGGAGAACGGCATCGCCGCCGAGGTCTCCGGCATGCGCCCGGCGGAACGGCTCGGGGAGGCGGTGCGGCGCCTGGGCAGGCCGAGCACCGTCCGTGCGGCGCGGTACGGGACGAACGCCAGCGTCTACGCCGCCGCCGCGGTGCCGACGGTGGTCTTCGGACCGGGCTCGATCGAGCAGGCGCACACCGCCGACGAGTGGATCGAACTCGACCAGGTCGACGTCGCCGCCACCGCGCTGGCCGCGGCGGTGACGTGACCGACCCGGGGGGAAACGCCGGCCGTCCAGCGGCGCGGCGTCTCCCCGGTCGGGCGCCCGAAACTAGAACACGTCGAGATTGAAGTGGTGGCCGAAGGGATGGTACCGGCGCGACTTCGGGTACTCGTTCTGCCACCAGCGGTTGTACACCGGGACGCGCATCTCCTGCGGATAGCGGTAGTAGAGGTCGTTGGCGCTGCGGTAGTAGCCGTCGGAGTAGAAGTTCTGCGGGTACCACACGTACGGATAGTGGTAGAAGCGGTTCCAGTCGGGGGCCGCGGCCGACTGGCCCCACGTGCCGCCGAAGGCCTTCGGGCCGCCGTAGGGCTGCCCACCCCAGCCCTGCTGGGCTTCGGCGCGGCCGAGGGAGAGGAACGACGCCGCGGCGAGCAATGCCACGGCGCACAGATGGCGTTTCATGCGAAGGATCCCCCCTGCGATCGGTCGGGAGGTTCCCCCTGAACCCCCCATTCCACACCCTCGGGCCGCCCCGCGGCCCGACCGGTGGAAGGTCGGGGCGCGGCGCCGGCGGAGGACTTGCGGCAAGGGAGGTATCGACCGCCGGCAGGACCGTTCTTCACGGAAAAACCGGCACGGTCGCTCCGGCCGCGCCGCCCGCGCGGCCGCGATCAGCGCCGCTCATCGCCGGGGAGCCGCCCCTCGGCCAGTTCCCGATCCCATTCCTCCATGAGTGGCCACTCCGGCGCGCAGGTGCCGAAGTCGGCCAGGCCGAGGTAGCCGCGGAGGCGGTCGATCGTCCTCGCGAGCAGGCGATCGTCCTTGCGGAAGATCGGCCCGTGGCTGGGGAGGAGCCAGGCGACGTCGCTCGCCGAGATCCGCTCCAGGGAACGGATGAAGGAGGGGATGTCGCTGCCATGGTGCGCGTCGATGGCCCCCACCGAGCCGTCGCGGTAGATGTTGTCGCCCGAGAGGAGCAGGTCCCCGCACCGGAAGGCGAGTTGGCTGTCGGTGTGGCCCGGTGTGTGCCAGACCTCGAGCCGGCGCGTGCCGACCTCGATCGTGTCCCCGTCGACGATCGTCGCATCGACCGAGACGGGTGGCATGTCGAGGTGGACACCCTGTGCCGCGATCTCGGCGAACGTCTTGACCCGGTCGCCGGTCTGCAGCGCCTCGACCGCCAGGGGATGTGCCAGCACGGGCGCCTTGAGCAACGCCTTCGCCTTGGCGAGCCCCTGGATGTGGTCGACGTCCGCATGGGTCGCCACCAGCGCCTTGCAGGCGGAGAGGGGGAAATCCATCTGCCGGATCATCTCCACGATCTCGTCGACGTTCTCGGCGTAGCCGACGTCGACGAGGATCCATTCCCGATCGTCGTGGACGAGGTAGACGTTGCACCCGATCCGCCAGCCGGCCTGGTGGTTCATCTCGATCACGCCGGGGAAGACGGGGCGACGCTGGAGCATCGGGCGGGCGTGTCGGGGCTCGGGGTGGGGGAAGCGGTTTGCCGCCGGGGCCGGCTTGGCACACACTTGGAGACCGGTCCGGGAGTGTAGCGCGTGGCGTGCGGTCGGGCAACGAGCCCGCGGCGCCCCCTTCCCGGTTCGTGCCGGCCGGGTGCACTCCCTCGACGAACGGTCTCGCTCCCGTGGAACCTTCCGCCCCCTCCGCCCCGCGATTCGCGGCCTGGGCAGCCCGCGTCGGCGAACTGTGCGACGTGGCGGAGCGGCTCCTCCCGGTCGCGGCCGATCTGGGCGTGCCGGTTCCCGACGGGCCCGGGGGGGGGGCCGACTGGCACGGGCAACTCTTCGGCAAGCTCCGGCCGCAGGTGACGCGCGGGGAGGTGCTCGTGGCGGCGGTGTGCGGCGGCACGAACACCGGCAAGAGCCTGATCACCAACGTGCTCGCCGGAACCGAGATCAGCCGATCGCTGCCCGAGGCGGCACGGACGGTGCACCCGGTGGCGAGTCTGCCCCGGGGAATGGCCGACGAGGCGGAGGTGTCGGCGCTCTTTCCCGGATTCACGCCCCACCGCTGGCAGGGCGGGGAGGACGCCCTCGGGGGCCCCGACGCCGCGGAGGACGTCATCGTGTGGCGCGAGGATCCGTCGGGGCGGCAGCCGCGGCGGCTGATCCTCGTCGACACCCCCGACGTCGACGGCACCCTGCGGGAGAACTGGCGCCGCGCCGAGGCGGTGCGCGACGCCTGCGACGTGATCGTCGCCGTGCTCACGCAACAGAAGTACAACGACGCCGCCGTCCGCGAGTTCTTCACCGCCGCCGCCGGCGCGGGGAAGTCGCTCGTCGTGGTCTTCAACATGGTCGACTGGCCCGCCCAGCGCGAACGGATCGGCGGCTGGCTCGCCACCTTCGTGGCGGAGACGGGCGCCGAGACGCTCGCGGTGTACGCGGTCCCGCACGACTTCGCCCGGGCGCGGGCGGCCTCGATCGAGTTCCACCGTATCCCCGAGCTCACCGGGGGTGCCGTCGATCCCGGGGCCGGCCCGATCGACCTGGCCACGGAACTCGCGGGCGTCGACTTCGACCGGATCAAGCTCCGGGCGATGGAGGGGGCGTTCCGCGTGGTGGTCGATCCGGCGGGCGGGATGGGGGCGTGGCTCGACCGCATCGAATCCGAATCGAGGGGGTGGCAGGCGTCCCGCCAGCTCCTGGCCGAAGAGGCCCGGGTGAGCGTGGCCCTGCCGGCGGCGCCCGGCGAGGTGGTCTGGAAGGAGATCTGGGACTGGCTCGAGCCGAGACGCTCGCGGCTCGACATCTCCCTGTCGCGCGTCTACCGCGCGGCGGGCGGGGGCGTCTCGTGGGTGGGGGAGCGCGTGGGGCTCCTCCGCTCCGACGCCGAGCGGAAGCGGGATTTCGCCGCCGAGGAACTGCAGGCCCTGAAGGCGGGGCTTTCCGACTTCATCGAGCGCCTCGACGGCGCGTCGCGGCGCGATCCGCGGCTGCGGACGCTGCTCGAGCCGGTGCTCGTGGCGGGGGACCGGGCGGGTTGGTTCGCCGAGCTCGAGCGGCGCCATGCCGCCCTGCCGATGGTGTCCGACGACTACCGGACCTTCGTCCGCGCCGAACTCGACCGCTTCTCGGCGGAGAATCCCCGCGTCCTGAAGACGCTCCTGGCGGGGTTGAGCGTCGGTTCGGTGGCGCGGCCGTGCGTCACCGTCGGCCTGCTCGTCGCCGGCGGGGCCGCGGTGCCGGCCGCCGCCGCCGCGGGCCACGGTCTGGGCACGCTCGTCCACACGTCGTTCGACTACTTCGTCTGGGCCGCCGCGCCACTGGCCGGGGAAGGCGTGCTGGGATTGACCGTCGCCGGCCTCAAGCCGCTGATCGAGAGGCTCTTCGCCGGCTGGTCGGCCGAACGGGGCCGCGTCCTCACCGGCACGCTGCACGACGTCGTCCTCGGCCGGATCCCGGAGGAGATCGAACGCCGCGCCTCCGCCGCCGCCCGCCCCGACGTGGCGCGGGCCCGGCGCCTCCTGCTCGAATCCGCCCGGGAGCCCGCGCCGTGAACCAGCCGACAGACCCAGCGCCGGCGTTGGCCGGCTTCGACGACGCCGGCTTCGACGAGCTCGTCACAGGACTCGACCGCTGGAGCGGCAGCCTCCCCGACTGGCCGCCGGCGCGGCGCGTGCGCGCGGAGTGGGAGGAGGTGGCTCCCCGCCTGGACCGGGCGCGGCGCGAGCTGTCGCGCGTGCTGGTGGTGGGGGTGCTGGGGGGCACCGGCACCGGCAAGAGCACCCTCGTCAACGCCCTGGCGGGGCGCGAGGTGAGCCAGGCCGGCGACGTGGCGCGACCGACGACGGTCAGCCCGGTGGTGGTCGTGGCCCGCGACGTCGACTGTTCCTGGCTCGCGCTCGACGGCGTCGGCGCCCGCGTGGTGACGAGCGACTCCCCCGCGGTCGCCAACATCGTCCTCGTCGACTGCCCCGATCCCGACACCCAGGGGACGGACGACGCGCCGGACGGGCAGCGGGGCGCCCCCAACCACAACCGCGATCTCCTCGAGCGCATCCTGCCGTCGTGCGACGTGCTCCTCCTCGTGGCCACCGCCCAGAAATACCGCTCCTGGGCCGTGGCGCGCGAGGTCGCCGCGTTCGCCCCCGGGCGTCCCCTGCTCTTCGTGCAGACGCACGCCTCGCGCGACCCGGACATCCGCGAGGACTGGCGGCGGGAACTCGAGCGGCAGGGGATCGAGGCTCCGGAGATCCATCGCATCGACGGCGTCCGTGCGATCGAACGCCAGGCGGCCGGGCTGGCCCCGGAGCCCGGTTTCGCCGGATTGGTGCGCGCCATCGACGAGGAACTGGTCGGCCGGGCGGCGCGGCGCGTCCGCCGCACCGGGGCCCTCGACCTCGCGGGATGGTTCGTGCGCCAGTCGCGCTCCCATCTCGCGCCCCTCCGGCAGCCGGTGGCCGACCTGGCCGCCGGCGTCGACGGCGAACGGCGCCGCCTGGAGGGGCTGATGCAGAGGGCCGTGGACGCGACGCTGCGCTCGAGTCGTCCGGCATGGCAGCGGGTGATGCAGGACGAACTCGTCGAACGCTGGCAGGGGGGGCCGTTCGCCATGTTCCTCCATGTGCTGGCGGGGTTCGGCAGCCTGTGGCCCCGGCTCCGGGCAGGGGGATTCGTGGGGCGCGTGCTCGCGGGGCAGGGGCCCCCGCCGGTCTCCACCGGCGACGGCGCCTGGCAGTCGATCGAGGAGGTGGGGCTCTCCGAGGCCGACGTCGAGCAGTCGCGCAGCGTGCTCGTGGGGTTGGCGTCGCGGGCGGTGATCGGTCCGCCGCTGGTCGGGAGGACGAAGCTCGAGCCGGGCGCCGTGCAGGAGTCGGTCGGATCCCTCCTCGACCGCACCGGTCGCTTCCTCCTCGGCGGCATCGATCGGCTCGTCGCCGAACGGCGTGGTCGGACCGCTTCGCCCCTGGTGCGCGGGGTCTTCGAGCTGCTCTTCTCCGGCATGGTCCTCGCGGTGCTCGGCCGAGCCGCCTGGAACTTCTTCTACGGACACCTCTGGCTCGGCCGTCCCGCCGGGGGGCCCGGGTTCCTCGGCGAGGCACTCGTGTGGATCGTGCTGTGGGGCCTCCTGCTCCGCTTCCTCCTCTTCGCCCGGCTGCGCTCGGGGCTCGATCGGGAGATCGGCTCCCTCGTGGGGCGACTGCCCGGCGCCAGGCTCGTCGATCCGTTCCTCGGCGACTTCGCCACCGCCGCGGCGCGGGTCGCCGCGTACCTCGACGAGGGGGACGGCCTCGCCTCCCGACACGCCGCCCTCGAGGCGGGGGTCGATCAGGGGCGTTCGGCGCTCGGCCGTCTCCGCGTGGGCTCCGCCCCAGGGACCGCCCCATGACGCCGGCCGCCCGGGTCTCCGCCGCCGCGTGGATCCTCCCCTGGGCGTGGGCCTTGTCGGCCGTGCCGTCCGGCTTCGCCGCGGAGCTGGACCTGGTCCGCGAGCGCGGGGTCCTCGTGTGGGCGGCCGACCAGGAGGGGGGCGGGCCCCACGTCTATCCCGACCCCGACGAGCCGACGCGCCTGACCGGCTTCGAGGTGGAACTGGCCGGCCTCATCGCCGCCGAACTGGGGGTCGAGGCGCGCTTCCAGCAGGGGCAGTGGGACCGCCTGCCGCTCCTCCTCGGCCGCTCGGCCGACTGCGTCATCAACGGCTTCGAGGCGACGCCCGTCCGGAAAAGGGACTGGCACTGTTCGCGCCCCTACTACGCCTACTCGCTGCAACTGGTCGCCCGCCGTGACTCCGCGCTCGACGCCTTCGAGAAGCTCTCCGCCGCGGGGCCGAAGGGCACGTGGCGCGTGGGGGTGCTCACCGGGTCCGCGGCCGAGCTCGAGCTGCGGCAGCGCGACGACCTCCGCGTGGAGGTGGTCGGTTTCGACGGCACGGTCGACTGCCTCGAACAGGTGCGCGGGCGGGTCCTCGACGCCGCCCTGATGGACGACTGCATCGTCTGGTTCAACGCCGACCGGTTCGGCGACCTGCGGGGCGTCGGACGGCCGTTCGCCGGCGGCACCTACACCGTCCTCACCGCCCGGGACACGCCGCGGCTCTCCGCCGCGATCGACGAGGCGATCGGGAGGCTCGTCGCCGACGGCCGTCTCGAGGAACTCTACGACCGGTGGGACATGGCCGGCAGGCAGCAGGTGCTCATGCTGCGCGACGCGGCGGAGGTGGCCGCCGCCCCCCGGCAGACGCTCGGCGAGCTCGTGCGGGCCACGCTGCCGCTCCTCGTGCGCTCGGCCGGCATGACCATCCTCCTCTCGGTCGCCTCCTTCCCGCTGGCGATCCTCGTCGGCCTGGCGGTCGCCGTCGGCAGGCTCCACGGCCCGGCGTGGCTGCGGCCGCTGCTGGCCGGATACGTAGAGGTGCTGCGCGGCACCCCGCTCATGCTCCAGCTCTACGCCCTCTTCTTCCTCCTCCCGAAGGTGGGCCTGGCCCTGCCGGCGCTTGCCGCCGCGATCACGGGACTGGCGATGAACTACTCCGCCTACGAGTCGGAGATCTACCGGGCCGGTCTCAAGGCGGTGCCTCCCGGGCAGTTCGAGGCGGCGCTGGCGCTGGGGATGTCGAGGTGGCAGGTGCTCCGCCACGTGGTCGTGCCGCAGGCGGTGCGGATCGTGATGCCGCCGGTGACGAGCGATTTCATCGCGCTCTTCAAGGACACGAGCGTCTGCTCGGCGATCACCGTCATCGAGCTCACCAAGCGCTACAGCGTCCTCGCCCTCTCGACCGGCCGGATCGTCGAGCTGGCGGTGGCGACGGCGTTGCTCTATCTGGCGATGAGTTGGCCCCTGGCGGTGCTCTCGCGGTGGTTCGAGCGGCGGCTCGAACGAAGCGTCGAGCGGGAGGCGTAGCGTGGAGGAGCAGGGCCCCATCATCGACGTCTCGGCACTGGCCGCGGTCCGGGCGGGCCGCCGGATCCTCGACGGCGTGACGCTCGCGGCCGCCGCCGGCAGCGTGACGACGCTCGTGGGGCCGTCGGGGGGGGGGAAAGAGCACGCTGCTGCGCTGCCTCAACGGCCTGGAGACGTTCAGCGAGGGGGGGGTGTCGATTTCCGGCCACCGCCTCACCCCCGGCCCGCACCAGCCCCACCACCTCGAGCGGATCCGCCGCGACGTGGGAATGGTGTTCCAGCAGTTCAATCTCTTCCCCCATCTCACCGTGATCGACAACGTCACCGTGGCGCCGCGCGTCGTGGGGCGGCGCCCGGCGGAGGAGGCGCGGCGGTCGGGGCTCGAGCTGCTCGCCCGCGTGGGGCTCGAGCGCTTCGCCGACGCCCGGCCGGCGACCCTCTCCGGCGGGCAGCAGCAGCGGGTGGCGATCGCGCGGGCCCTGGCGATGGAGCCGCGCGTGATGCTCTTCGACGAGCCGACCAGCGCCCTCGATCCGGGCATGTCGGCCGAGGTGCTCGACGTCATCGTGGAGCTGGCCCGCGGAGGGCAGACGATGGTGGTCGTGACCCACGACCACGACTTCGCCCGCCGGGCCGCCACGCAGGTGGTCGAACTCGTCGCCGGCAGGGTGCGGCGCACCGGATCGGCCGGGGAGATCCTGGGGCCGGGCGCACGGTCGACCCGGGAATGAAAAAAACTCCGCCCGGGACTTGTGGTCCCGGGCGGAGCTCACTGGCCGAAGTCGGGCAACAGGTTTCCGTATCGACCTTCAGACGACTCGACTCACTTGGAGACCTTGCGGCTCACCTGGACCATCTTGCTGGTCTTGCGAGCAGCGGTGTCCTGGGTCGGAGCCGACTCGATCATCCCCACCGCACCGCAAGCCGGATCGCTGCAGCCGTTGCCGCAGCCGCAGCCGTTGCCGGCACCGCAGCCGGGCTCCGCACCGCAGCCGGGCTCGCAAGCGTCGCCGCAGCAGCTCGAGCTGGTGCAGCTCTTGCTGCACTTCTTGCTGTGGAGAGCCTTGAACAGCCCGCCGAGGATCGACTTGTGGGCCTTGCGGCACTTCGGAGCGGAGGTGCAGCCGGCGTCAGCACAGCCGTTGCCCGCACCGCAAGCCGGTTCCGCACACCCGTTGCCGGCACCGCAGCCGGGCTCCGCACCGCACCCGCCGAGGCAGCCGTTGCCGGCTCCGCAGCCGGGCTCGGCACCGCAGCCGGGCTCGCTTCCGCACCCACCGAGGCAGCCGTTGCCGGCGTCACAGGCGGGCTCCGCACCGCAGCAGCTCGCGCTGGTGCAGCCGTGGTGCTTCCGCTTCATGCCGTCGAACAGCCCCTTGATCCCGCCGAACAGCGAGTGCTTCTTGCGGCACTTCGGAGCGGACGTGCAACCGGTGTCGCAGCAGCCGTTGCCCGCGTCGCAGGCCGGCTCCGCACACCCGTTGCCGGCGCCGCAGCCGGGCTCACCGCCGTTGCCACCGAGGCACCCGTTCCCGCCGAGGCAGCCGTTGCCGGCACCGCAGCCGGGCTCGCACGCGTCGGCACAGCCGGCACCGGCGTCGCAGCCGGGATCGGCAGCACACGACGTGCAGGAGGCACGGCGGTGGTGGCCCAGAACACGGTCGAGGATCTCGAAGCCGTAGGACTGGCTACAAACGGTGACGCCGAGAACCAGCGCACCGAGGAACAACATACGCTTCATCGAGCCACATCTCCTTTGATTGCGGATCACGCGGGAGGCTTGAGGTCCCGTTCGCGAGGTTGTCGGCCCCGTGGAATGTGATCCGCGAACTCACCCGCGGCAGGCCTGTCGAGCCATTCCGTGACTCGATGCTTGGCAGGTTGCTGCCGCCCCCTGGTTGCCCGACGGGCACGGTGGATGCCCCGGGGACACAACGGGGTATCGGACGGCTTTGGAAACGGCCTTGAGGAACCTCCAAGTTTTTTGCTCCCTTGGACTTACGGTGCGTGTTGGGTAATCCGTGCGCGGTGTTTCCACGGCGCAAACCCTGCGGGCGGAGGGCCTACGACCGTCACCGCTTCACGCGCACACTCGGCGCCGCCGGCACAGCTTGCCGTGAGGTGCCGCACGCGCGCGAAACTGTGCCGGTCAGGCCGGCCCTGCCCGGGCCGTTGACAGGGTCCGCGCCGCCCCTACACTCCGCCTCCGGACGTTGGTGTCAGGCGCCGCAGCTCGCGTCGTCGGACCAACAGGGAACCCGGTGAGAGTCCGGGACGGCCCCGCCGCTGTGACCGGAAGGGCATCGATCGCGGCACGTCGGCATCCACGGCGTGTCTCGGGGCGATGCAGGCCAGCCGTCATCGATGCCATTGCCCCGTTCGCCCCCGCGGCGGACGGCGCGAGAAGGCCGACGGCCGACCGACCGTGGAGACACGGATCCGGAAGTCAGAAGACCTGCCAATCGTCTCCAGGAGCACGTGACTGTCGCGAGGGCGGCACCACGGGCACGGGTCACGCGTGTGGCCCGCAGTCGGAATCACCGGCCCAGCCCGACGTCCCGAGTCCCCGCCCGTGCCGCCGGCCCGGTCCCCCGCGCCCCGCGCGGCAGGGTCCGTTCCGGCATGGGCGGACGCGCCGAGCGTGCCGACGAGGAGATCTCTCCGATGGTTCGCCTCCCCCCGTCCCCGTCCGCGCGGCCCGCCTTCCGCGGGGCCTTCACGCTCGTCGAGCTGCTCGTCGTCATCGCCATCATCGGCGTCCTCGTCGGGCTCCTGCTCCCGGCCGTGCAATCGACCCGCGAGGCGGCCCGCACCGCCGCCTGCTCGAGCAACCTGCGCCAGATGGGGCTGGCGACGCTGCAATTCACCGACATCAACCGGGGCCGGCTCCCCCCGCTCAAGATCGACGACCAGGCGAGGATCGCGGGCACGCTCGCCGGTCAGTATCCCTATCCGGGCAGCAGCCGCTATTGGTTCGGAACGGTGTCGGCCGACCCGGCCGGCGGCCCCGAGCGGGTCGACTTCACCACCGGTCTCCTCACGCCCTTCCTGGAGGGGAACGTCGCCGTCTACCAGTGCCCCTCGTTCGGACCGGGTCAGGTCGACACGCTGACGTACGGCACGATGTGCAGCGGCTACGACTACAACCCCTCCCTCGGACCCGGCACGGTCATCGGGTACGACGCCTCGTGGAACCCCCGTCTCGAGGACCGCGACCGCCGCTTCCCGCTGGCGAGCGTCCGTGAGACCCAGCGGACGATCGCCTTCGCCGACAGCGCCCAGGTCCGCTACGACCTGAAGTTCATGGAGAACCTCGGGGGTCTGGTGCCCCCCAGCGGCAACTTCCCCACGGTGCACTTCCGCCATGCCTCGCGGGCCAACGTCTGCTTCCTCGACGGCCACGTGGAGTCCTACGACTGGAAGTTCGCCGTCGACGTGCCGGGCGACACGTGGCTGACCGCCGAGCAGGCGTCGCGGATGGAGTTCAAGCGGCTCGGCCACGTCTGCGACGGCGACGCCCGCGACCCCGCCACGCGTGACGCCCTCTACGACCGTGACTGACCACCGCCTCCCCGAAGACGCTCCCGGGCGGGCACGCCGGGACGCGGCGCTGACCGTCAACGCCCGGGCGTGGGACCGCCTCGCGGGGGAGGGGGCGGCCCTGGCGCTGCCGGCCGTCGACGAGGCCTTCGACGATCCGCGGGCGTGGCTCGGCAGCGCCGGCACGGAGGGAAGGCCCTGGCTCCCCGAGCGTCTCGACGGCCTCGAGGTCCTCTGCCTCGCCGCCGGCGGCGGCAAGCACGGCCCGCTCTACGCGGCGGCCGGTGCCCGCGTCACGGTCGTCGATCTCGCGCCGGCGATGCTCGAACTCGACCGCCGCGTGGCGATGGAGCGACGCGTCGAACTGGAGATCGTCCAGGCGTCGATGGACGACCTGCGCATGTTCCCGGCGGCGCGCTACGACCTCGTCATCCATCCGGTGAGCACCTGCTACGTGCCCGACGTGGCCGCCGTGTTCCGCGAGGTGGCCCGCGTCACCCGGCCGGGCGGCCGCTACGTCAGCCAGCACAAACAACCGGCGAGCCTCCAGGCGGGCCTCCTGCCGGCGCCCGGCGGACGCTGGCAACTCGAGCACCGCCAGGGGATCCGCGAGCCGCTCCCCCCCGCCCCCCCCTCGCGTCTCCGTGAGCATGGGACGCAGGAGTTCGTCCATTCGCTCGCCGATCTCCTCGGCGGGATCTGCCGGGCGGGGTTCGCCATCGAGGACGTGGGCGAGCCCGATCACGCCCGCCCGGGGGCGGAGCCGGGCTCGTTCGCCGACCGGGCCTCGTTCCTCCCCCCCTACCTCCGCATCCTCGCCCGCCGCACCGACACGCGGGCGGCGCCGGCCCCCCGGCTGCTGCTACAGTAGGGTCTTCCCAGGAGACCCGGCATGATCACCCTCACCGTCCTGCTCATGGTCCGCGACGTCGCCGACGTGCCGAAGGTGAGGGATCTCCTCGGCCGGCAGATGCGGGGAAGCCGCACCGAACCGGGGTGCCTGAAGTTCGAGGTCTACCACTCGCAGGCGGAGCCGCGGCGCTTCGTGCTCGTCGAGCACTGGGAGTCGGCCGAGGCACTCGACGCCCACCGCCTGGCCGAGGCGTACACCACGATCTACAAGCCGCAGGTCCTGCCGCTGGTCGACCGCGAGGGGCATCCCTCCGACATGCTCGCGTGAGCCGATGATTCTCCTCGTCGACAACTACGATTCCTTCACCTGGAATCTCGTGCAGCGCATCGGCGAGATCGCGCCCGGCACCGTGATCGACGTGCGCCGCAACGACCAGATCGACTGCGACGCGATCGCCGGCCTCGCCCCCTCGCACCTGGTCATCTCCCCCGGGCCCTGCACCCCCGACGAGGCGGGCATCTCCTGCGACGCGGTGCGTCGCTTCGCCGGGCGGATGCCGATCCTGGGGGTCTGCCTCGGCCATCAGGCGATCGGACAGGTGTTCGGCGGAAGGATCGTCCGCGCGCGGCGCTTGATGCACGGCAAGGTCGACCGCATCCATCACACGGGAGAGGGGCTCTTCGCCGGCCTGCCCAGCCCGATCGAGGCCACCCGCTACCACAGTCTGGTCATCGACCCGCCGACCCTGCCGCGGGACTTCCACGTCGACGCCTGGGCCGACGCCCCCGACGGAGGACGCGAGATCATGGCGATCCGCCATGCGACGCTGCCGATCTACGGGGTGCAGTTCCATCCCGAGAGCTTCCTGACGCCGTCCGGATACGACCTGCTGCGGGCGTTCCTCGCCGTCGGCCCGCGGCCGGTGGTGGCCCGGGCGCCCGTCGGCGCGTGAGCCCCGCCAACCGGGAGGCACCGTGATCGAACTGGAGCAGGCCCTCGACCTCGTCATGCGTGAGGCGCTGCCCCTGCCGCCGCGGCGCGTGCGTCTTTCGGAGGCGGCCGGTCGGGCCCTCGCGGCGCCGATCGTGGCCGACGTCGACTCGCCCCCCTGGGACCGGGCGATGATGGACGGGTTCGCCGTCCGCTCGGCCGACCTCGCGACGGAGGGCACGGCGGAACTCGACGTCGTCACCGACCTCGCCGCCGGCGACGTGTTCGGGACGGCCATCCGCTCCGGTTCCTGCGCCCGGATCATGACCGGTGCCCCGGTGCCCCCCGGCACCGACGCCGTCGTCCCGATCGAGTGTGCCGTCGACGGCACGGCGCGAGTCCACGCCGGCGGCCGCGTCCGCCTCCGCGACGAGCGCTTCCGTGCGGGGCAGCACGTGGCCCTGCGCGGCGCGGCGTTCCGTGCGGGGGCGCCTGTGCTCCCGGCCGGCACGCGCCTGGGGCCCGCGGCCATCGGACTCGCGGCCGAGGCGGGCGCGACGCACGTCGTCGTCGTGCCGCGGCCCTGCGTGGCGATCCTCTCCACCGGCAGCGAGCTGGTGCCGCCGGAGGCGATCCCCGCCCACGGCCAGACGCGCAACTCCAACGGCCCGATGCTCGCCGCGGCGGTCGCGGGAGTCGGCGGGGAGCCTGTCCCCCTGGGCACCGTCGTCGATCGTCCCGAACCACTCCGCGCGGCGGTGACGCAGGGCCTCGCCGCCGACCTGCTGCTCCTCTCCGGCGGCGTCTCCGCCGGCGACTACGACCTCGTCCCCGACACGTTCGCCACGTGCGGCGTTCGGAAGATCTTCCACAAGGTGCGACTCAAGCCGGGGAAGCCGGTCTGGTTCGGCGTCCTCGAGCGCCCCGCCGGTGGAGGACGGTGCCTCGTCTTCGGCCTCCCCGGCAATCCCGCCTCGAGCCTCGTCTGCTTCGAACTCTTCGTGCGGCCGGCGCTTCAGGCGCTCCTCGGCCGGCCGCCCGAACGCTCGCACCTCCCGCGCGCCGCCGCCCGCCTCGGTGCCGCGGCGAAGGGTGCCGACGACCGGCCGGTCTACGCCCCCTGCCGGCTCGGGCGCGAAGGGGGCGGCCTGACCGCGTGGCCGCTCCCCTGGACCGGCTCATCCGATCTGGTCGGCCTCGCCGTGGCCGACGGGCTCCTCGCGCTCCCCGCCGGCATGCGCCGCGCGGAGGCGGGCGCGACGGTGGAGGTGGTGCTCCTCGGCGAGGGGGCCGGGCGGGGCTGACGGCCGCGGCTCCCGAGGATCGGGGCCCGCGGATGTTCCGGGAGGGACTCGCCCGATGGGCACACGACGCCGACGCACGCGCCTCGTCCTGCCGCCGCGGCCTTTCCTCTCCGGGACGTTCACCTTCCCCTTCACCCGCGATGCCCTCGGCCGCACGGTGCTCCTGTCGGTCGTGGCGCTGGCGACGGGGCTCGCGGCGCGGGAGGCTCTCGCGCTCATGGCGGGCGGCGACGGGCGGATGACGATCCTCGGCGCCATGTTCACCGTCCTCACGGTGTTCGGTGCGGTCACCTGGTTCGCCATCGCCGCGGCCTGTGCGCTCGCCATCGTGGGCGACACCGCCAGCGGCTGCGACCGGGTCGAACGCTGGCCAGGCGCGCTGTTCCTCGACTGGATCGGCGAGTCGATGCCGCTGGTCAGTGCCGTCGGCATCGGGGTGGGGCCGCTCGTGGGCCTGGCATGGCTCTCGGGGGACCGCGGTGCGACGGCGGACGCCGGCGTGGCGGTCGGTTTCTTCCTCGCCTTCCCGATCGTCCTCCTGTCGCTGCTCGAGAACGGTTCGATCGTCGATCCGTTCTCGCTGCCGGTCCTGCGCACCTTCCTGGTGGGATTCCCCGGCTGGGGGAAGTTCTATTTCTCGACGGCGCTGCTCGTGCTCGCCACCGCGACGATCGCGGCGCTCGCGCTCTCCGCCGGCGGGATCTCCGGCATCGCCGTCACGGCGCTCGCCGCGAGCGTGGCCTGGATCGTCTACTTCCGCCTCCTCGGCCGACTCGCCTGGTACTGCGCCGACCGCACCGCCGCGGCCGAGCATGAACCGGACGACGACGTGCGGGCGTGAGCGGAGCGGGGGGGAGTCATTCCCCGTCGCTGTCGGCGGAGGCGGCCGAGTCGAGGGCGTGGCGTGGGTTCAGGGCCAGGAGCCGGTCGATCGCTTGCTCGTCGAGGCCGACACCCCCAGGAAAGGGCGCCGACAGCACCCGCCGCAGCGTCGGCACGGTCGCCGTCGATCCGCACAGGTGCGTGCGGTCGGCCGACCAGGCGGCGCCATCCTCCCCCACGACCACCACCCGGCCGCCGAGCCGGTAGGTGCCCGGACCCATGCCGGCCGCGGCGGTGGCGTCGCTGACGACGATCGCCCGTCGCGGCCCGAGGACGTGGAGCATCGTGCGGAGCAGGAACGTCGGCAGGTGCACGCCGTCGGCGACGAGCGTCACGAAACGGAGTTCGTCGCAGGCCAGGACTCGCTGGATGACGTTGTCGTGGCGGGGGAGGAGGTGCGGGCAGCCGTTGCCGAGGTGCGTGAAGCAGGAAAGGCCCGCGGCACAGGCCTCGCGCAGGCACGGAAGCGACGGATCGCAGTGCCCGGCGGCGACGAGGATCCCGCGGGCGGCGAGCGCGGCGATCGTGGCGAAGCCCGGATCGCGCTCCGGCGCGAGCGTCACCATCCGCACGTGCCCCCGGCCCGCGGCGAGGAGGCGTTCGGCGGCGGCGGGCGACGCGTCGCAGGCATGCTCCGGCGGGTGGGCCCCGACGAAGCCGGGTTCGGCGCGGATGAAGGGGCCCTCGACATGGATCCCGGCGACGCAGTCGGCGACCGTACCGTCGGCGTCGATCGCCGCGGCGAGGGCCGCCACGCGCCGCTCGAGCGTGTCGAGCGAGTCGGTGATCACCGTGGCGAGGAACCGGCCGCCGCCGTCGGCCCGGTAGGCGCGGCAGGCCTCGGCGAGCATGGCCGCGTCGAGGCCGTCGGTACCGAAGTCGAGGCCCCGGTAGCCGTTGAGTTGGAGATCGAGCGGGAGCGGATTGGTCACAGGAGACCGTCCGGGGGACGAGCGATCGTCAGCCCGACGCCCGGGCCGACGGGGGCAGGAGCGAGGCCGCCGCCGCGTCGAGGTGGAGCGAGCAGGCGGCGTGGGTGCGCAGGATCGACGCGGGGCAGTCGGGGGACAGGGGCCCGGCGACGGCGTCGCGGACGGCCGCCGCCTTCCGGGCGTCGGGCACCGAACAGACGATCCGCTCCGTGGCGAGGATGCGGCGGATGGCCATCGAGATCGCCTCGACGGGCACCGCGGCCAGATCCGCGAACCAGCCCTCCCCCACCTGCTGCATGCGGCAGGCCTCGTCGAGACGGACGACGATGTAGGGGGCGGTGGTGTCGAAGTCGGCGGGAGGATCGTTGAAGGCGAGGTGGCCGTTCTCGCCGATCCCGATCGTGGCCACGTCGAACGATCCCGACGGCACGAGCGCCGCCAGTCGCCGGCACTCGGCGGCGGCGTCGCGCGAGGCGTCGATGCCGTGGAAGGCGATCGGGGCGCGGGGAAGCCTGTCGAGGAGGCGTTCGCGGAGGTAGCGACGGAAACTCGCCGGGTGGGTGTCGGCGAGGCCGGCGTACTCGTCGAGGTGGAAGATCTCGATCCGCTCCCAGGGGACGTCGTCGGCGACGAGGGCCTCGAGCGTGGCGAACTGCGACGCCCCCGTGGCGACGACGTACGTCGCCCTCCCCCGGGCGGCGACGGCGGCCCGGAGCGCCGCCGCGGCCTCGCGGCCAGCGGCGCGGCCGAGGGCGCCGCCATCGTCGTGCACGTGGATCTCCATCGCTGCTCCCCTGTTCGGACCGCCCGTCCCGCAGGCGCCGCGCGAGTATACCGTCGCCCGATCGGACGGTCCGGTACGATGGTGCCCGCCTCGGCCCGGGGTCGGCGTGCAAGCGCCGTGGGACCCGAGGCATGATTCGGACGCGGGGAGAAGACGATGATCGCGACGAACGCGTCGGCGTGCGGGATGGTGGCGGCGGTGCTCGTGGGCCTGTCGGTGCTCTCGGCCGTCGCCGCGGAGCCCGGGAAGGACAAGCCGATCCGCGTCGGGATCATCGGCCTCGACACCTCCCACGCCACCGCCTTCACCAAACTCCTGAACGACACCGTCGACGCGCAGCACGTCCCCGGCGCCCGCGTGGTCGCGGCCTATCCGAAGGGGAGCCCCGACATCGAGTCGAGCGTGGCCAGGGTGCCCGAGTACACCGAGGGGGTGAAGAAACTCGGCGTGGAGATCGTCGACTCGATCCCCGCGCTCCTCGAGCGGGTCGATGCCGTGCTCCTCGAGACCAACGACGGCCGGCCGCACCTCGAGCAGGTGATCCCGGTGATCGCGGCGGGGAAGCCGGTGTTCGTCGACAAGCCGATCGCCGGGTCGCTCGCCGACGCCGTCGCCATCCACCGCCTCGCGGCGAAGAAGCAGGTGCCGCTGTTCAGCGCCTCCTCGCTCCGCTTCGCCGCCGGCACGCTCGCCGTCCGGGGCGGCTCGATCGGCCCGGTGACCGGGGCCGACACCGTCTCCCCCTGCGCGCTCGAAGCGACCCACCCCGATCTCTTCTGGTACGGCATCCACGGCGTCGAGTCGCTGTTCACCGTGATGGGGCCGGGCTGTGCGAGCGTGACGCGGACGACCGCGCCCGATTTCGACCAGGTGACGGGGCTGTGGGGCGACGGCCGGATCGGCACCTTCCGCGGAATCCGCAAGGGCACGGCCCCCTTCGCCGGCACCGCCTTCGGCGAGAAGGGGAGCGCTCCGATGGGGGCGTTCGACGGCTACCGCCCGCTTCTGGTGGAGATCGTGAAGTTCTTCGAGACCAGGGAGTCGCCGGTGCCGGTGGCGGAGACGCTCGAGATCTACGCCTTCATGGAGGCTGCCGACGAGAGCAAGCGGCAGGGGGGCAAGACGGTCTCGATCGCCGCCGTGATGGAGAAGGCGGAGGCGGAGGCGACGAAACGCCTGAAGGCCCTCGGGGCGGAGTGAGGGGGTCCGGCGTGGCTCCGGGGTTGCCCGCGCCCCGTCGCCGGACGTTCGCTCCGGGCATCCCTGCCCTGCGCTCACTCCGCGCCGCCTGCGCTTCCGCCCTCCGGGCTGCGCTGGCCGGCGAGGCCGGCTCCCGGGGCACGGGCGACCCCTCGCTGTTGCCGAGGTCTCGGGTCCGGCGTGGCTTCGGGGCCGCCCGCGCCCCGTCGCCGGACGTTCGCTCCGGGCATCCCTGCCCTGCGCTCACTC
>CAZMOU010000010.1:0-23273 GCA_964567835.1 uncultured Chitinophaga sp.
CTTCGCCCGCTCCGCGTCGAGGCGTTCCTGGAAACTCCGCAGCTTCGCCTCCATGCTCGCGGTCGCCTCGCGGCTCTTCTTCTCGAAGTCGGCCTCGACGTCGCGGACCCTCCGTTCGATGTCGGCCCGCGCGGCGCTGCCGGCGGCGTCGCTCTCCTTCTTCGCCGCGTCCTGGGCCTCCGCCACCTTGCGTTCCACCTCCTCACGCATCTTCGCCGCCGCTTCGTCGCTCTGCTGCTGCACCTCGGCCTTGGTCGCGGCCACCTTTTCCTCGATCTCCGCCCGTACCTGCGCCCGGGCCTCGGCGCTCTCCTTCCGCCCCTGTTCGCGCGCCTCGGCGACGCGCTTCTCCATCTCCTCCTTCATCCGCGCCGCGCCCGCCTCGCTCTCCTTCTTCGCCGTCTCGCGGGCCTCGGCCACCTTGGCCTCGATCTCGCGTTTCATCCGTTCGGCCGACTCGGCGCTCTTCCGCTCGAACTCGGCCTTGGCGTCGGCCATCTTCCGCTCCGACTCCGCCTTCATGTCGGCCTGGATCTTCCGCGCCTTCTCCTCGATCGTGGCCTTCGCTTTCTCGATCTCCTGCTTCGCCTGCCCCGCCGCCTCCTCGAGCTTCTCCGCGATCTTCCGCCGGCCAGGGAGGAGAAAGGTGTGCCCGCTCCCCCCCTGCCCCGCCAGATGGAAGGGGCCCGCGGACCTGCGGAGCGACGCTTCGGGGACCGTCGGAGCGTCGGCCTCCGAAGCCGCGTCCGGCCCGTGATCGGATCGGGCGGCCGGCTCGCTTCGCCCGTCCGGAGAGGGCTCCGGCTCCGGTTCCGTCTCGACCGCGGGGGACGACGCGGCCGCCTCCCCGTGGGGGGACGCGTCGTGGGCCTCGCCCTCCGGGCCGCCGACGCGCAGCCGCGGCCGCGTGGCCGCCTCGGGCACGACGAGCCCCTCGAAGGCCCATCGCGACGGCATGGCCGCGGCGAGGGGGCGGGTGAGCGCCGGCAGATCGGCCAAGGGGACGAGGATCCCGCCGAGGACGATCATCGGCAGGAGGAGCACCGGGAGGATCCCCGAGGCCGCCTCGGCGGTCTGGAGCGTCGCCGACACGAACAGCCCGATCGCGCCCCCGGCGAGCGCCGCGGCGTAGAGCACCGCGAACAGTTCGAGCCAGGGGGTGTTCATCCGGCAGGCGGGCACCACGATCGCCAGGAGGAGGAGGCTCTGGATCGCCGCCACGCCGAGGAGGACCGTCATCTTCGAGAGGACGTAGGCCGGGATCGACAGCCCCACCATCCGTTCGCGCCGGTAGATCGGCCACTCGGTGACGATCTCCCGCGCCGTGCTCGAGCAGCCGAACCAGATCGCCGCCAGCGCCGTCACGAACAGCGTCGTCGCCATGTTGACCCCGATCTTCGGCCACAATTCCGGCGTGGGGGTGCTGCGGACGACCTTGGAGAACACCGCCGCGATGAGGAGGCCGACGATCGGCGCCTGGAGGAAGAGGACGGCGGTGCCCCAGGCGTCGGCGGCCTTCACGGCGAGCGTCCGCCGGACGAGCGTGAGCCACTGGGTGAACGGTGCGGTGGGGCGGACGCGCCGGCGGGGCCGGGGCGGGAGCGCCGCGGCCCTGGTGGTCGCGCGGCCGTCGACCCAGATCGACTTGGCGACCGACTGCTCCCACCGCGACACCCACTCGGCCACCGGCCGCCCCGCCAGGCCGCGGAGGAGCCCGTCGACGCTCGTCGGCGTCGGGGAGTCGGTCGGCCTCGGCTCGAAGAAATCGATCGCGTCGGGGAAGGCGCGGCCGAACCACGCGAGGCGGCCGGTCTGCCGGGTCGATTCGTCGCGGGCGATGACCGCCACCGCGTCGAACTTCTCGAACGCCTCCAGGCTCGGCTGGTGGATGGTGACGAGGATCGTCTTCCCGGAATCGGCGAGGGTGCGCAACAGCTCGATCACCGACAGCGCGTCGACGCTCGACAGCCCCGAGGTGGGCTCGTCGAGGACGAGGATCGGCGGGTCGGTGAGGAGTTCCATCGCCAGGTTGACCCGTTTCCGTTGGCCGCCGCTGACGCCGCGCTTCCGCTGGTCGCCGACGCGCGTCCGCTCCGTCCCCTCGAGGCCGAGTTGGCGGATCACCGCCTTGATGCGGGTCTCGATCTCGGCGTCGGTGGTGTCGGCGGGGAGACGGAGACGGGCGGCGTACCACAACGCCTGGTGCACGGTGAGGTCGGCGTGGAGGATGTCGTCCTGGGGGACGAAGCCGATCCGGCCACGGAACAGCTCGAAGTGATCGTGGAGGTCGAGGCCCCCGACGATCATCCGGCCGGAGGCGGGGACGGTCTGGCCGTTGAGCACCGAAAGCAGCGTGCTCTTGCCGGCGCCGCTGGGTCCCATGATCGCCACCATCTCGCCCGGCTGGACGACCAGCGACACCCCCTCGAGGAGCCGCCTTCCCCCCGCGTCGACGGCCACGCCGTCGGCCTCGAGGACGTCGCGCTCGCCGCCGTCGAGTGGCTCGAGCGCCCGGGCGTCGGGGGCGAGGCGGAACCGCCTGTCGGCCACCTCAACGATCGAGCCGGGGGAGATCTCCACCGCCCGGTCGATGCGCCGGCCATCGACGAACGTGCCGTCGGTGCTCCCCAGGTCGCGGACCACCACCTTCCCCCGCTCCACCGCGATCGAGGCGTGCAGGGACGAGGCCAGCGGGCGGGAGAGGGAGACGTCGGCGGAGGCGCCGCGGCCGAAGGTCACGAGCGACGCGTCCTCGAGGGGGATCGCGGCCGAGGCCGGCGTCGCCGGGCCGGTGCGCGCGAGGACGTCCTCGAGAGCGCTGGCCGGCAGAGGGGAGCCGCCGAGGAGGATCGGCGTCCGCAGGTCGATTCGTTCCCGCTCGATGCGGCGCGGCGGCCTGCCGACGAAGGTGCCGTTGCGGCTGCCGAGGTCCTCGAGCACGAGCGACCCGTCGTCGCCGACGAGGATCCGGGCGTGACGGGCCGACACGCCGGCCGAACGGAGTTGGATGTCGTTGCCGGGGGCGCGGCCCAGGTGGATCACGCGCTTCGGCGGCGCGGGTGTGGGATCGCTCGGTGGCATCGGGGGTCCGGGGACGTTCCAGGGGGCGGGAGCAGGTCTGACGTGAGGCTAGTTCCCGGTGGGCGGTACCGCAAAAAACGCGTCGCGCGCTGGTCCCGCGAGCGGGGATTCCGGTAGATTCGTGCCGCGAGCGCGGTCCTCACGACCGCCACGACCCGCGCCGACGGTTTTCCGGGCACCACCGGCCGGCCCAGGGGCGCCGCCCCCCCCGCGATGCCGATATGGCCACTGCGGCTCCGCTTGCGTCGTGCGGCTCCCCTTCCTGAAAGCGGCTCCCCTTCCTGAAAGCGGCTCCCCTTCCCTCCCGTCCACAATTCGACCGCGCGATGCACGAGCTTCCCAAGCACTACGACCACCGTTCCGCCCAGGCCCGCTGCCGCGGGCTGTGGGACACGCTCCGCCTCTGGCATGCCGAGCCGCTCCGCCCCGAGGAGCGGGGCCAGGTGCCGGTGTTCTCGATCGTGATCCCCCCCCCGAACGTCACCGGCGCCCTCCATCTCGGGCACGCCCTCAACAACACCCTCCAGGACGTCCTCGTGCGCACCCGCCGCATGCAGGGCTACCGCACGATGTGGATGCCCGGCACCGACCATGCCGGCATCGCCACCCAGGCGGTGGTGGAGCGGAGGCTGCTCGAGGAGGAGAAGCTCTCCCGTCACGACCTCGGCCGGGAGCGGCTCGTGGAGCGGATCTGGGCCTGGAAGGAGCAGTACGAGAAGCGGATCCTCGGCCAGCTCCGCGACATGGGCGCCAGCTGCGACTGGGACCGGACCCGTTTCACGCTCGACGACACCTGCGCGCTGGCCGTGCGCACGGCGTTCCTGCGCCTGTTCCGCAGGCGTCTGGTGCGCCGGGGCAAGCGGCTCGTCAACTGGGACACCTTCCTGCAGACGGCCGTCAGCGACGACGAGGTCTTCCACGAGCAGGTGAAGGGGCACTTCTGGCACGTCCGCTACGACGTCGTCGACCCGCAGCCGGGGGAGCCGGCGAGCGTCGTCGTCGCCACCACCCGCCCCGAGACGCTCCTCGGCGACACCGCCGTGGCGATCCATCCGGCACCGGCCGCGGCCCTCGACGCGGCGGAGGCGTTGCTGGTCGCCAAGCGCGCCGCCGCGCCGGCGAAGGAGCAGGCGGCCCTCGACGCGGAGCTCGAGGCGCTCGCCGCGCGCCGCCGTGACCTCCTGCCGGTCCTCGAGGCCCTGGTGCGGATGGCGGCGGCGGGGCGTCTGGTCCGCCTGCCGCTGGTGGGGCGCGAGATCCCGCTGGTGGCCGACGAGTGGGCCAAGCCGGAGATGGGCTCCGGGTGCGTGAAGATCACGCCGGCGCACGACGTGAACGACCACGAGGTGGCGAAGCGCCGCTCGCTCCCCATGATCAACATCCTCCTCCCCGACGGGCGGCTCAACGACGCCGCCGGCCCGTACGCCGGCCTCACGATCCAGAAGGCCCGGACGAAGGTGGTGGCCGACCTCGAGGCAGCCGGGCAGCTCGTGCAGGTGGAGGACCGGCTCATCGAGCTCGCGCATTCCGACCGCTCGAAGACGCCGATCGAGCCGTTCCTCGCCGACCAGTGGTTCATCCGCATGGACGAGCTGGCCGAGCCGGCGCTCGACGCGGTGCGCGACGGACGCCTGCGGATCGTCCCCGAGCGCTACGCCAAGAGCTATCTCGACTGGCTCTCGGAGAAGCGCGACTGGCCGGTGAGCCGGCAGCTCTGGTGGGGCCACCGGATCCCGATCTGGCACGTGGCGGGGATCGGGGAGGAGGCCCTCGAGCGCGCCTTCGCCGGCCGTGACGACGTCGCCTGGCAGGCCGACGACGCCGGCGGCTGGTTCGTCTGCACCTCGGCGGAGTCGCCCGGGGTGGAGGCGATCGGGGGCCGGCCGCTCGTCCAGGATCCCGACGTCCTCGACACCTGGTTCTCGTCGGCCCTCTGGCCCCACTCCACGCTGGGGTGGCCGGCGTCGACCGCCGACATGGAGACCTTCTATCCCGGCTCGGCGCTCCTCACCAGCCGCGACATCCTCACGCTGTGGGTGGCGCGGATGGTGATCATGGGGATCTTCGACACCGGGGAACTCCCCTTCCGCGAGGTCTCGATCCACCCCAAGATCCTCGACCGCTACGGCGAGACGATGAGCAAGAGCAAGGGCAACGGCGTCGATCCGCTCGACGTCATCGACGCCCTCGGCGCCGACGCGCTCCGCTTCGGGATGGCGAGCCTGGCCACCGAGACGCAGGACGTGCGCATGCCGGTGGAGTTCCAGTGCCCGGCCTGCGAGGCCCGCATCGAGCAGACCACCAACAACCGCGTCCTCCCCCGGATCGAGTGCCCGAAGTGCCGGAAGCCCTTCCGCACGCAGTGGGCCTCGAGCGAGGCCGACGTCGCCCTTCCGCGCGGCCCCGCCCTCTCCGAGCGCTTCGAATCGGGGCGCAATTTCTCCAACAAGCTCTGGAACGCCACCCGTTTCGTCCTCATGAACCTCGAGGGCTTCGAGGCGGGGGATCTCGTCGCCGGGGCCGGAGGGGGGGCCGGGGGCTTCGAGGCCCTGGAGGACCGCTGGCTCTCGAGCCGGCTGGCGACGGTGACGCGGCTGGTGAACGAGGGCACCGACGGCTACCGCTTCGCCGAGGTGGCGGGGGTGCTCTACGCCTTCGCCTGGGACGAGTTCTGCAGCGCCTACCTCGAGCTCTGCAAGTCGCGGCTCGCCGACCCGGCGACGCGCGACCGGGCCCGATCGATGCTCCTGCTCGCCCTCGACACGATCCTCCGCCTCCTCCACCCGCTCATGCCCTTCGTCACGGAGGAGATCTGGCAGCACCTCCGCGCGGTGGCGCCGGGCCGCCGGCTGCCCTGGGACCGCGGTGCCGCCCCGGCGGAGTCGATCATGGCCGCCCGCTGGCCCGAACCGCCCCGGTCGTGGGTCGATCCGGTCACCGAGGAACGCTTCCGCCTCTTCCTGGGTGTCATCGGCGGCATCCGCGAGATCCGTTCCCGGCAGAACGTCCCCCCGCGGACGGTCGTGAGGGAGGCGATCGCGGCCCTTCTCGAGCCGATGCGCGGGGCGATCGAGTCGATGACGGCGGTGACGATCACCGGCCTCGGCCCCGACCATTCCGGCGCCCCCGGCGCCGCCACGGCGACGGTGTCGGGCATCGACCTGTTCGTCGATCTCGCCGAATTGATCGACGTTCCGGCCGAGATCGCCCGGCTCGAGCGGGAAAACGCCAAGCTCGAGGGGCTGGTGGCGGCGAAGCGGGCCAAGCTCGAGAGCGGCTCGTTCGCGGCCAAAGCCCCGCCGGCGGTGGTGGAGAAGGAGCGGGCGCAGCTCGCGGAGATGGAGGACCGCCTCGCCAAGGGGCGGGCGACGCTCGCCGAGCTGGTCGGCCGGGGCAAGGGCTGACGCTCCCCCTCGCCGAACTTCGTGCGGCGTGCCCCGGCGAGCCCCATGAAGTAGACTGTCGGCTCGGGCCTCTTCGGGCCCACGGCAAGTCGGAGGGCGTCATGAGCGTGCAGATGGAGCTCTCGCGGATCATCATCAGCGAGATCAACGACCAGCAGGTGGTGTACCTCAAGGAGGTCGAGGGGGAACGCACCTTCCCGATCCTCATCGGCCTCTTCGAGGCGACGAGCATCGACCGGCGCGTGAAGCACCATCCCTCGCCGCGGCCGCTGACCCACGATCTGCTCGTCGCCGCCGTCGAGGCCCTCGGCGGCGAACTGCAGGATGTCGTCATCTCCGATCTCAAGGACCACACCTACTACGCCGTCATCCGCGTGGTCCGTGACGGCGACGTGATCGAGATCGACTCCCGCCCCTCGGACGCCATCGCCGTGGCGGTGACCTGCGATCCGCATCTGCCGATCTACGTCTCGGAGGAGGTCCTCGCCGACGTCCTCGGCTGAGCGGCCGCCGCGCTCGGCGCCGGGCTCCGTGGCGGCGCCGCTTGGCGGGTTCGGCCGGCGGATGGTACGACGGGTTTCCAAGTCCCCCGTCCCGCAGTCCCCAGGACCGTCTCCATGCCCCTCCCCGCCACGCCGTCCGCCGTCGCCGCCGGTTGCCAGTTCGCCAGCGACAACACCGCGGGCTACTGCCCCGAGGCCTGGGCGGCGCTCGAGGAGGCGAACGCCGGCTGCGAGCCGAGCTACGGCGACGACCGCTGGACGGCCCGGGCGTGCGAGCTCATCCGCGAGGTCTTCGAGCACGACGCCGAGATCTTCTTCTCCTTCAACGGCACCGCCGCCAATTCGCTGGCGCTGGCGGCGATGTGCCAGTCGTACCACTCGATCCTCTGCCACGAGGTGGCCCACGTCGAGACCGACGAGTGCGGCGCGCCGGAGTTCTTCTCCAACGGCACGAAGGTGCTGCTCCTCCCCGGCGACCGCGGCAAGATCGGCCCCGACGCGATCCGGCGCACGGTCGAGCGGCGGCGCGACATCCATTTCCCCAAGCCGCGCGTGGTGAGCGTCACCCAGGCCACCGAGCTCTCCACGGTCTACACCGTCGCCGAGCTCGCCGCCGTCCGCGACGCCTGTTCCCGGCACGGTCTCCGCCTCCACATGGACGGTGCCCGCTTCGCCAACGCGGTGGCCGCGCTCGGTGTCCCCCCGCGGGCGATCACCTGGGAGGTGGGGGTCGACGTCCTCTGCTTCGGCGGGACGAAGAACGGCATGGGGATGGGGGAGGCGATCGTGTTCTTCGACCGCGACCTCGCCGACGAGTTCGCCTGGCGCTGCAAGCAGTCGGGGCAACTCGCCTCGAAGATGCGCTTCCTGGCGGCCCCCTGGGTGGGGCTCCTCGAGGATGGCGTCTGGCTCTCGAACGCCGCCCGGGCCAACGCCGCCGCCACCCGGCTCGAGGCCGGCTTGAGGACGATGCCGGGGATCGAGATCCTCGGCCAGCGCGAGGCCAACGCCGTCTTCGCCCGGCTGATCCCGGCCCACGCGGCGGCGCTGCGGGAGCGCGGGTGGAGGTTCTACGACTTCATCGGCGCCGGCGGATGCCGGTTCATGTGCTCCTGGGCGACGACCGACGCCGACGTCGACGCCTTTCTCGCCGACGCCCGGGCCACCGCCCCGGGCAGCGCCGGCCCGCGGGGCTGACGGGCCCGGGCCGCCACGTTTTCCCCCCCTCGCCGACGAGCGCGTCCGGTTTCGGTCCCGGCGTACGCCTTATTGATAGAGGCTTGGCTTCCTGCGGCCGACCGGGGAGATCCGCCCCCCGGAACGGCCCCATCGGCGTCGCGGTGCCGGAACAATGCAAATCGACGGGTGGCTCGGAAAAGAGTGGCACGATTTCGCGTGAAAATGCGCTCAATTTCTTCGGTCCCCTGTGGCGCATCGGCAACGGCGCGACGGGGGTGGCGATGCGACGGGACCGACGGCGCCCATCGCTGGCGGTGGAGGGGGCTTTTGCTAGAACGGCTGGATGGCTGTCCCTCCGGCTAGGGGGGCAATGCCGGATCGTGGGCAGGGTCGGCGCGGACCCGGGCCGGGTCAGTGGGGAGCGTGGCTGGGTCGGTGAGGACGAGGGAAGAGGTCGGAGGGATCGCGCGAAAGGGCTCGCGCGAAGGGATCGCAGCAAAGGGGTGGGGCGATGCGCAGCAGTCCACGGTGGTGGCGGCGGGTGATCACGGCGCTCTTCGGGACCGGCAAGCGGGGCCGGCGGCTCCCGCGGTCGGTGCGGACGCGGCGCCGCAAGGCACGGCGCGCGGCGCTCGGCCTGGCCACTGCGGAGCCGTCGCGCCGCACGCGCCGTCCGACGCACGAGCGCCTGGGGATCCAGCCGCTCGAGAGCCGCCTCGCGCTCACCGGCGTGCCGGAGATGGTGAAGGACATCAACACCGCCTCCCTCGGAAGCGACATCGACGAGATCGTCTCCATCGGTTCCACCGCGTTCTTCGTCGCCAAGAACGACCAAGGGACCTACGAACTCCTCAAGAGCGACGGTACGACGGCCGGCACGACCCTCGTCCGGGAGTTCCCCGCGGTGCCGGGCACCGGCGGTCCCGCGAGACTGACCGTCGTCGGCTCGACGCTCTTCTTCACCGCGGCCGATCCCGCGACGGGATACGAAGTCTGGAAGAGCGATGGCACCGAGGAGGGAACCGTCCTCGTCAAGGACATCCACGTGGGGTCGGCCAACTCCGGGCCGCAGGAACTCACCGCGGTCGGCTCGACGCTCTATTTCACCGCCAACGGCGGTTCCTCGGGCGAGGAACTCTGGAAGACCGACGGTACGGCAGCCGGGACAGGGTTGGTGAAGGACGTCCGACCGGGATCCGCTTCATCCTCGATCTCGTACGTGACCGCCGTCGGGTCGACGGTCTTCTTCACCGCCGACGACGGCACGACGGGCACCGAACTCTGGACGAGCGACGGTACCGAGGCGGGCACCCGGTTGGTGAAGGACATCCGCTCCGGGTCGAGTCACGTGTTGGACCTCGTTCCGGTCGGCTCGACGCTCTTCTTCACCGCCACCGACCCCGTCGCGGGCAGAGAGTTGTGGAAGAGCGATGGCACCGAGGAGGGAACCGTCCTCGTCAAGGACATCAACGTCGGGTCGGCCAACTCCATGCCGCAGGAACTCACCGCGGTCGGATCGATGTTGTATTTCTCCGCGAACGATGGTTCCTCCGGCCATGAACTCTGGAAGACCGACGGGACGGCGCCGGGCACGGTCCTCGTCAGGGACATCCGCTCCGGGTCGAGCGGCTCGTCCCCGCGAGATCTGACCGTGGTCGGCTCGACGCTCTTCTTCGCCGCGGCCGATTCGGCGACGGGATCCGAAGTCTGGAAGAGCGACGGCACCCAGGAGGGAACCGTCCTCGTCAAGGACATCAAGGCGGGGTCTGCCGGTTCCTCGGCGACGGCACTGACCGCGGTCGGCTCGACGCTGTACTTCAGCGCGAGCGACGGCTCCTCGGGCGATGAACTCTGGAAGAGCGACGGTACGGCGGCCGGGACGGAGTTGGTGAAGGACATCCGGCCGGGATCCGGATCGTCCTATGTCTGGCCCTTGACCGCGGTCGGGTCGCGGCTGTTTTTCTCGGCGGACGACGGCGTGACAGGCAGGGAACTCTGGGTGAGCGACGGCACCGCCGCAGGAACCACGCTTGTCCGGGAGTTTCGCCACGGCAGCGAGAGTGGCTGGCCGTACGGCTTCGAGGCGATCGGATCGACGCTCGTTTTCAACAGCTACGACGCCTCTTGGAACTCGCTCGTCTTCAGCACCGACGGGACGGCTTCCGGAACGGTCCCCCTGTCGGGACCGTCGGGGCCCTTCAGTCCCGGAGGGTTCATCGCCGCCGGCTCGACGCGGTTCTTCAGGGCCTACGACGGATCTGGCCTCGAGAAGATCTGGAAGACCGACGGCACGGTGGGCGGTACCTCGACCGTCAATGCTCCCGACTTCGATTCTTTCGAGTTGCTCGGTGCGGTCGGCTCGACGCTGTATTTCACTGCCGTCGCCCAGTCGGGTTTGATGCTGTGGAAGTACGACGATACGGGATCTGTCGCTTCGATAATCAAGCACATCAACCCAGGCTTCCCCGGCGCGACCCCCCGCGGCCTGGCCACGGTCGGCGACACGCTGTTTTTCCTCGCCGACGACGGGGTGCACGGGAGCGAATTGTGGCGGACCGACGGGACCGCGTCCGGTACCTCGCTCGTCGCCGACATCGGCTCCGGCCAAGTCGGGATCGATCCAATGAATGCCACGGCGGCGGGCGGGGAACTGTTTTTCAGCGTCGATGACGGTGTCCATGGACGCGAGTTGTGGAAGAGCGACGGGACCGCTCTCGGCACGAGAATCGTGCTCGACATCAATCCGGGCATGGATTGGTCCTCCCCGTCGAGCCTCGTCTCCCGGGGCTCCTCGGTGTTTTTCACGGCCTGGAATCCTGGTTTGGGCTGGGAACTGTGGATCACGGACGGCACCGCGGCCGGAACGACGCTCGTCAAGGACATCGCCGCAGGGCAGGCTGGGAGCCATCCGGCGCGATTGACGGTCATCGGCTCGACGCTCTTCATGATCGCCGACGATGGATCGACGGGGAGGGAACTGTGGAAGAGCGACGGCACGGCTGCGGGTACCACGCTGGTCAAGGATGTCGAACCGGGGGCCGGCTCCGGGCTCGGCGGGAGTGACCTGTTTCCCGCCGGCGACTCGGTCTACTTCGTCGGCGTAGACGGCGCGATATGGAGGAGCGACGGGAGCATCCCGGGTACGAAGTCCGTCGCCGCGAAGACATGGATCGGCGACTCCCCCTGGGAACTCGCCGTCGCCGGGCAGTCGCTCTACTTCGCCGTCGACGACGGATTCCACGGCAACGAACTCTGGCGGCTCCCCCTCAACCTCGCCCCCTCGGGCGTGTCGCTCGCCAACGTCGTTCCGGCCCTCGCCGACAATACCGGCACGCAGTCGCGGGTGAAGGTCGCCGACGTCGTCGTCGCCGACGACGGCGACGGCGCGAACACGATCACGCTCTCCGGGGCCGACGCGGCGAGCTTCGAGGTGGACGGGACGGTGCTCTACCTGAAGGCGGGCACGACGCTGAACGCCGCCTCGAAGGCCCAGTTCGACGTCACGGTGAACGTCTCCGATCCGGGGCTCGCCGGCAGCCAACCGGTGTCGGTGCCGCTCACGCTCCCGGTCGTGCCGGGCACCGGCACGTTCGGCGATTTCGGCTACGAGATCGGCGACGGAGGGGCGACGATCACCGGCTTCGACCTGAACGCCCAGACCGCCACGGTGCCGGCGACGATCCACGGGTTCCCGGTGACCGCGATCGGCTTCGGGGCGTTCTCCTACCATACGAATCTCCGCAGCGTCGTGTTTCCGTCGTCCCTGACGACGATCGGAGTCCAGGCGTTCGCCGGGTGCACCTCCCTCGAGTCGTTGGCCCTGCCGGAGTCGGTGACGTCGATCGGCACGCAGGCGTTCGCTTGGTGCCGTTCGATCACGGCGGTGTCGATTCCGGCGGCGGTGACGAACCTCGGTGAGCAGGTGTTCGCCGGCTGCACGGGCCTCACGGCGATCTCCGTGGCCGGTGGCAATGCGGCGTTCAGCAGCCGCGACGGAATGCTCTACGACAAGGGGGGCACGACGCTCTGGCAGGTGCCCGGCGGCCTCGCCTCCGTCGTCATTCCCGCGGGCACCGAAGCGATCCGGTCGTACGGCCTCGCGGGCTGCGAGAAGGCGACGAGCGTCTCGATTCCGGAGGGCGTGACCGCCATCGGGTACGAGGCCTTCAGCGGGTGCTCCTCGCTCACGACTCTCCACTTCCCGGCGAGCGTGCAGTATGTGAGTGGCAGTTCGTTCCCGGGTTGCACGCAGCTCGCGAGCCTGTCCGTCGATCCCGCCAACACATCCCTGGCCGGCCACTCCGGATCGATCTACGACAAGGCGATGACCACGCTTCTCGCCGTTCCGCCGGCGCTCGCGGCGCTGGACGTGCCCGAGGGGGTGACGCGCGTCGAGGGGTGGGCGGCGATGTACGGGAAGCTCACCTCCCTGACGTTGCCCGGGTCGCTGCAGAGCATCGGTGCCTGGGCGTTCGGCGTCTGCGGCCAACTGACGACGGTGACGATCCCGGCCGGAGTGACGAATCTGGAGTACGGCGTTTTCGCCTACTGCTGGTCACTCGGGTCGATCCGCTTCCTCGGCGCTCCCCCTGCGAACGTCGCGTCGTCCATCGCCCCCGGCACGCAGGCCGTCGTCCGCTATCCGGCGAACGACCCCGCCTGGGCCCCCTTCGCCGGCGGGACGTTCGGCGGTTTGAACACCTCCCCGTACTCCTCCAACGCCGCCCCCACGGGTGTCTCGCTCGCGAACGTCCTCCCCGCGCTTGCCGACACCACGAACACGCAGTCGCGCGTGAAGGTCGCCGACATCGTCGTCGCCGACGACGGCGAGGGGACGAACTCGATCACGCTCTCCGGGGCCGACGCGGCGAGCTTCGAGGTGGACGGGACGGTGCTCTACCTGAAGGCGGGCACGACGCTGAACGCCGCCTCGAAGGCCCAGTTCGACGTCACGGTGAACGTCTCCGATCCGGGGCTCGCCGGCAGCCAACCGGTGTCGGTGCCGCTCACGCTCCCGGTCGTGCCGGGCACCGGCACGTTCGGCGATTTCGGCTACGAGATCGGCGACGGAGGGGCGACGATCACCGGCTTCGACCTGAACGCCCAGACCGCCACGGTGCCGGCGACGATCCACGGGTTCCCGGTGACCGCGATCGGCTACGGGGCGTTCTCCTACCATCCGAATCTCCGCAGCGTCGTGCTCCCCACGTCGGTGATGGCGATCTGGCAATCGGCGTTCCAGGGTTGCACCGCGCTCGAGAGCGTCACGATTCCAGGGTCGGTGAGCTCGATCAGCAATTATGCGTTCAGGGGGTGTAGCGCGCTCACGACGGTCTCGATCCCGGCCTCGGTGACCTATTTCGGGGACGAGGTCTTCGCTTGGTGCACCAGCCTGACCGCGATCACCGTGGCGGCCGAGAACGCCGCCTTCGCCAGCCGCGACGGCATGCTCTATGACAAGGAGGGAAAGACGCTCTGGCAGGTGCCCGGCGGCCTCGCCTCCGTCGTCATCCCCGCGGGCACGGAGACGATCCGGTTCTACGCCTTCTCGGGCTGCGGGAACGTGACGAGCGTCTCCATCCCCGAGGGGGTGACGTCGATCGGCTACGGGGCGTTCTACTACTGCTCGGCCCTTCCCACGCTCCACCTTCCGGCGAGCCTGCAGAGCATCGGCTACGGTGCGTTCAGCGGGTGCTCGCAGCTGGCGAGCCTGTCCGTCGACGCCGGGAGCACGTTCCTCGCCGCCGACGCCGGTTCGGTCTACGACAAGGCGCTGACCAAGCTCGTCTCCGTGCCGCCGGCCTTGACGTCGCTCGTGGTGCCCGAGGGGGTGACGCGGATCGAGGCTGGGGCCGGGAACTGGGCCGCACTGACCTCGTTGTCGCTGCCGCAGTCGCTGCAGAGCATCGGGTTCGGTGCCTTCGCCTATTGCCAGCAGATCGTTCGGGTGACGATCCCCGCCGGGGTGACGACCGTCGAGGGCGCCGCCTTCGACGGCGACGCCTCGCTGAAGTCGATCCGTTTCCTGGGCGCTCCCCCCGCGAACGTCGCGCCGTCCATCGCGTGGGGCACGCAGGCCCTCGTCCTCTATCCGGCGAACGAACCCGCCTGGGCTCCCTTCGCCGGGGGGACGTTCGGCGGTCTGAACACCGCCCCGTACGCGCCGCAGGCCACGGTGACGGTGGCGGCGCTCCCCCTCCTCTCCCCCGACAGCGCGACGGTGGTCTTCTCGGAGGCCATCGATCCGCTCACCTTCACCCCGTCCGACGTGACGATCACCCGTCCCGACGGGACCGTCGTGCCGACCTCGGCGATCACGGTCGTGGCGCTCGACCAGACGCGGTTCCTGGTGCGCTTCCCCTGCCAGTGGCTCGACGGCGTGTACACCCTCGCCGTCGGTCCGGCGATCACCGACCTCGCCGGAATCCCGATGGCCGCCGCGGCCGCCGCCTCCTTCGACGTGGAGATCCCGATGGCTGGGATCACGGGGATGTGGGACGGCGGCGCCGACGGCCTTGGCACCGACTTCCACGATCCCGCCAATTGGCACGGCGACGTCCTCCCGCAGGGCGGCGACGTGGTGTTGATCGGCGGCAACGCCACGATGGCGCCGGTCGTCATCGACGGGAGCGTCGCCGGATTGGAGATCCGTTCCACGCGGCCGCTGGCCCTGCGCGGGGCCGCGGTGTCGGACACGACGTTCGTGATGTCGGGCGGCGCGCGGATCCTCGGCGAGAGCGGCTCCCTCGCCGACGTCTCGCTCGCCGGCACGCTCGACATGGCGAGCGTCACGGGGGATCTCCTCGTCACCGGCACGCTCACCCTCGATCAGGCCTCGATCCGCCTCGGCGACAGCAGCGGCACCACCACCGGCAGCCTCCTTTTCGAGGGACCGACGCAGCTGGCCGGCACCGGCGAGATCCTCTTCGGCGGCCATCGCTACCACAACTACGTCCGCGCGCGGGCACTCCCCACGGCCGCAGGTCAGGCGACGACCGACGAGTTCGTGATCGGGGAGGGGATCACGATCCACGGCAACGCCGGATCGTTCGTCAACGACCTCGCGCGTCCCGTGGCCCGGATCGTGAACCGCGGTCTGATCGCCGCCGATGCGGCCGCCGCGCCGGAGGAGGCCTCCAGCCGCAATCCTTACTTCGATGACGGCACCGCCGGCACGGCGGGCTTCGACATCGACGGAGCCGTCGACACGTCGGGGGTGCAGGCGCCGCTGCCCGAGGGGATGTATCGCAGCTACCGGATCGGCAACCCCGCCTTCGCCCTCTCCGGCCTCACCGCCTCCGCCGCCTACCGCCTGCGCCTCCACTTCGTGGAGTTCGACGATCCCGCGGCCCGATTCGCCGTCGCGGTGAACGGCACGACCGCCTTCGGGAACTACTCGATCGCCGAGGCCGCCGGGGGCCTGCGGCGGGCCGTGACGCGCGACGTCGTGGCCACGGCCGACGGTTCAGGCGGCATCGCCGTCGCGCTCACGGCGACGAGCGGCCAGGCGCGGATCTCCGCGATCGAGGTGCTCCTCGGTGCCGAGGGGACCGAGCGCGTGCGGCTGGTCGACTGTGGGGCGGTGCCGGTCGGCTTCACCTACTACCTCCACGGCCCGATGGTCAACGAGGGGGAGCTGCGGGCCAGTTCCGGGGCCGGTCAGGGCATCAGCGGCCTGGCGTTCAGGAACGTCGGGGAGATCGTCGTCGACAGCGGCGGCTGGTTGTGGACGAACACTTCGTTCACCAACGACGGGTCGTTCGAGCTTCTCGGAAGCGATGCCCGGGCCTGGATCGTCAACGGGGCGGTCAACAACGGCACGATCGTGCTCGAGTCGACGGCGTCTCTCGAGTTCCAGGACGCGGCCTGGTCGAACACGGGCTCGATCAGCGCGAGGTGGGGTGCGACCGTCACGAGCGACCAGCCCTGGACGAACACCGGCGCGATCAGCGGAATGGATTACGCCGTCGTCCAACTCTCCGGCGCGGGCACCAATTCCGGCAGCATCGCACTCGATTCGAAGTCCACGCTGTCGCTCGGAGGTGCGTGGACGAACGCCGGCACGATCGTCGTCGACGACTCCACCGCGACGCTCGGATCTGGCACCAGCGCCTGGCGCAACGAGGGAGCGGTCTCCGCCCTCTCCCGTGCGACCGTCACGCTCGACGGTTCGGGATGGACGAATGCCGGCACGATCGTCGCCCACGACGCCACGATCGATCTGGCGGGGAGCTTCACGACGGCGGCCCTCGGATCGCTCCGCCACGAGGCCACGGGAATCGACTACGCGGAGTATTCGATTCCCGGTTGGAGGGTGGCGATCGGCGGCATCCGTATCCGCGGCACGCTCGACAACACCGGTGCCATCCTGAAGGTCGGCACGGGAGCCGCGCTGCCGGAGGAGTGGGAGCTCGCCGGCGGCACGATCGTCGGCGGGCGGATCGAATCGGGCGGCAACGGTCGTTTCATCTGTGACACCGGCACCCTCCGGATGGTCACGCTGGCGACCGACATCGCGAACTTGGGCACCCTGACCATCCGCGACGGGATCACGCTCGACAATGCCGCGATCCGCGTCGGAACGCAGATCGGACAGGGCGGACTCTACCTGCCGGGCACCCTTGTCTTCGACGGTGGCACGCAGTCGATCGGAGGCCAGGGCGACATCCTCTTCGGCGTCTATTCGCAGACCATGCGGCTCCTCGGCTCGGGCGCGTCGGGGGAGACGCTTTCGGTGGGGCCAGGGATCACCCTCCATGGCGCGACCGTCACGATGAGCGGCGACTCCTCCAAGCCGCTCACCCTCGTGAACCTCGGCCGGATCGCGGCCGACGGGGCTCTGGTCCATCCGACCGGGATGGAGGAGGACTCGGCGGTGGGCGGCCTGCCCTCCTTCTTCAACTCGACCTGGGACCTCTCCGCGGTGCCCGATCCGCTGCCGCGCTACGCCTACGCCACCGTCCATTACGGCGGGTCGGGTACGGTCTCCCCCTTCTCCTACACCCTCGGCGATCTCACCCCGGGACAGACCTACCGCCTCCGCCTCCACTTCGGCGAGGGAAGCGGGTCGTCGGCGGTGGGCACCCGGGTGTTCCACGTCGACGTCAATGGCGAACGCCGGCTTGCGAACTTCGACATCCACGCCGCCGCCGGCGGCCGCGGCAAGGCGATCGTCCGCGAGATCGAAGCGGTGGCGTCGGCCAACGGGACGATCCAGGTGGCGTGGGTCGCGGTCACCGGTCAGGCCGTCGTCGCGGCCCTCGAGCTGTTCTCCGGCGCGACGCGTCTGCGCGTCATCGACGCCGGTGCGTCGCTCGTCGGCACGTTCAACGTGAATCCGACCGCGTTTTCGAACCTGGGCACGCTCGCCGTCTCCTACGGCGAGACGCTGAACGTCAATCCGCAGGTCACGGTGCAGTCGACCCAGCAGCTGATCCCCTGGGACAATCCGGGCACGATCGACGTCGGCCGCGGCAAACTCGCCGGGAAGTTCGGCGTCAACACCGGCGCCGTCACCGTGCGCACCGGCGGCACCTTCGCGCCGAGTGGCGACTTCGTGCAGACCTCCGGCACGACGACGCTCGCCGGCGGCACGCTCGACCCGGTGGGGGCCGTCACCCTCTCCGGCGGCACGCTCGCCGGTACGGGCACGATCGCGGCCAACGTCGCCAACGCCGCCACGATCCGCCCCGGCACCGCGGGCGTCGGCACGATCACCCTGCAGGGCACCTACACGCAGACCGCCGCGGGCCGGCTCGACGTCGACGTCGTGTCGGGCGCCGCCTCCCGGCTCACGGTCACCGGCTCGGCCAGCCTCGCGGGGACGCTCGCCGTCCACGTCCGCGACAACTGGGCCCCGGCGAGCGTCGGACAGCGTCTCGAGTTCCTCACCTACGCCTCGGCGAGCGGCGCCTTCGGCACGGTCCTGGGTGCGGCGGCGGGCACCGACCCGCTCTTCTCGCTCGACAAGGCCGCCACCAGCCTGGCGCTCGTGTCGCTGCGCACGACGCCGATGACGCCGGCCGTCAGCGCCGCCTTCGTCGCCTCCGGGAACGGCGTGGCGCTCGTCGGCACGGTCGGCGGCGGCGGCTTCGGCCCGTTCACCGGCAGCGTGCTCGTCGACGACGCCGCGGTCGGCACGCTCGCGCTCTCGCTCGGCGGCGCCGTCCGCTACGCGTTCCTCGCGCTGCCCGCCGGCACGGTGAGGCTGCGCGTGCGCGACGCCGACGGCAACGAGATCACGGTGGTGCTCGGTCGCGTCGCCGTCCAACCGCTCGACGCGGCGATCGCCCCGCTCCCGCCGGCGATCACCGCGGTGCTCCAGGCCACGTCGGTGATCGACGTGGGCACGACCGGGGCGGTGCTCCTGCCGGTGTCGCTCGTCGCGGATCGCAAGGCGACCGTGCTGGTCGCCCCCAGGACGGGCGGCCATCGGGTGCGCGTGGAACTCGTCGGGCCCGACGGGAAAACCGTGCTCGCCAAGGCCGAGGGCGTCGCCGGAGCGGAGGTGCTCCTCCAGACCGTCGCGGTCGCCACGACCGGCCAGCACACGATCCGCGTCACGAGCATCGAGGGAAGCGGGATCGCCGACCTGCGCCTTGTGCTCGACACCGCCGTCGAGCCGGCCGGTCCGGCCGTGGGTGTGAACCTCATCGTCAACGGGTCGTTCGAGGGGGGCTCGTATCCCGGCGGCGGCTTCACCCGCCTCGGTCCCGGGTCGGCGGCGATCACCGGGTGGGTCGTCGGCGGTGCCGGGCTCGACTGGCACGCGATCGCCGGCGACGCGGCCCACTTCGGCCGCACGACCCCCGACACCGGTTCGCTCGCGGTCGACCTGTCGCTCGACGGTGGCAGCGCCCAGGGATCGATCGCCCAGACCTTCGCCACCGTTCCCGGCAACCGCTACCGGGTGTCGTTCCTCCTCGGCGCCCCCTGGTTCGACGCCGGCGTGCGGGTCTCGGCGGGGGACACGACCGAGACGTTCACGCTCGCGGCCGGGACGCAGTACGGCTTCGCCTGGGCGCGGAAGACGCTCGACTTCGTCGCCACGGCGTCGACGTCGACGCTGCGTTTCGAGGGCACGGCGGGAGGATTCTGGGCGCCGGTGATCGACGACGTCAGCGTCGCGCTCCACGCGGTTCCGATCGACGCGTCGCGGCTCCCCCTCTCCGGCCAGTCGGACCGGTTCGCCGTCATCGGCCGCGGCACGACCGAGACGGCGAACGTGGTCGCCGGGAAGGGCGTGACGGCGGTCGCCGGTTCGTTCTCGGGTGCCCCGCTGGCGACGATCGTCGACGGCACGTCGTTTCCCCGGGCGACCCAATGGCAGTCGGGGACGGTGTGGTGGACGGGCGAGGCGCCGACGATGGAGATCGACCTCGGCGGGTCGTTCCTCGTCGATCGGGCCCGGCTCCAGGCCGACAACAACGACACCTATCTGGTGCAGTACCGCGATCCGTCCACCGGGGCGTGGCACGACTGGTGGCAGGTGCCCTGGTACGGCGACCGCGGGATCGGCGGCCTCATCTGGCGGCCCGACACGGGGGTCACCGAGACGGCCGAGTCGGTGACGCTGCCGCAGGTGATCACCGACCGGCTCCGGCTCAAGGCCACCGGCGGCGACGGGTTGTATTCGGTGTCGGAACTGCAGGTGTTCGGCGCGCCCCTCGCCGCGCTTTCGCCCGACGTCTACTCCTTCACCGGCACCGCCGGGGAGCCGCTGTCGGTGGTCCTGGCGGCGCCGGCGGCCTCCATCGTGGCGGCGGCGAAGCTCGAGATCCTCGACGCGGCCGGGAATCCGCTTTCCGTCGCCGAGCCCGCCCCGTCGTTCGGCGGCGTCCGGGTGCCGCGCTTCATCCCGGCCGCGACGGGCACCTACCTCGTCCGCGTCAGCGACGTCTCCGGGGCCTACTCGCTCGCCGTGCTCCGAGGCGTCGCCGTACCCCCGGCGCCGGGCGTGGCGCTTGCCAACGACACCGGTGCCAGTCCCACCGACGGCATCACGAGCGACGCCACGCTCGCCTTCTCCCGGCTCGATCCGGGGGCGGTGGTGAACTACTCGATCGACAACGGCGTCACCTGGAGCGCGGCGTTCCAGGCCGTCTCCGGAAAGAACACGATCCTCGTCCGCCAGGCGGATTCCGGTGGCAACGTCTCCGAGGCGACGAGGTTCACGTTCTTCCTCGACGTGGCCAAGCCCGCGGCACCCGGCGTGACGCTCGAGACCGACACCGGCTCGAGCGCGACCGACGGCATCACGAGTTTGGGCGCGCTCAAGGTGAGCGGTCTCGAGGTGGGCGCCACCGTCGAGTACTCGGGCGACGGTGGTGTGACGTGGAAGGGGAGCTTCGCCCCGCAGGCCGGGCAGAACGTCGTCCTCGTCCGCCAGATCGACGTCGCGGGCAACGCCTCCGATGCCTTCCAGCTGAAGTTCACGCTCGACACCTCCGCCGCGGCGCCCGGCGTGGGCCTCGTGAGCGACACCGGTGCGAGCCCCACCGACGGGATCACGCGGCCATTGGCGGCGGGCATCGTCGAGGGGTTCGACACGCCGGCCGCATTCCCGGGCTTCGTCACGAAGTCGGCCGGCGAGATGTTCGCCTCGTGGACGGTGGAGAGCGGGTCGGTCGATTGGATCGGCGATTATTGGAAATCGCATCGCGGCAACGCCAGCGTCGACATGAACGGCTCGTCTCCCGCCTCGATCGCCAGGACGATGGAGATGGTTCCGGGGGTCGCGTACACGCTCACTTTCGCGCTCGCGGGGAACCCGGACCTGGGTGGCGCGATCAAGACCCTGCGCGTCCGGGTGGGTGACGTCGATCGCGTCTTCACCTTCGACACGACGGGCTTCAACTCGCAGAATCTCGGCTGGAAGACGATCTCGATCCCCTTCATCGGCACCGCCGACGGGACGGTCCGATTCACGTCGCTGACGGACGGACCGTGCGGACCGGTCATCGATTCGGTCGCGGTCACCGCCGACGTCCTCGCCGTGAGCGGTCTCGAGACGGGGTCCGAGACGCAGTACTCGACCGACGGAGGAAAGACCTGGAGCGGATCGTTCCTCCCGGTCGAGGGGAAGAACGCGCCCCAGGTGCGGCAGCTGGACGTGGCCGGGAACGTCTCGCCCGCCACCCCCTTCACCTTCACGCTCGATTCGACCGCCCCGGCGACTCCCGGCGTGACGCTCAAGACCGACACCGGGGCGAGCGCCGCCGACGGCGTGACGAGCGTGGGCTCGCTCACGGTGTCCGGGGTCGAGAGCGGCGCCGGCGTGGAGTACTCGGTCGATGGCGGTCTGACGTGGAAGTCGTCCTTCACCGCGGTCGAGGGGCGGAACTCCGTCCGGGTCCGGCAGATCGACGTGGCGGGCAACGTGTCGGCGGGCACGCCGCTGGCCCTCTATCGCTTCGACGACGCTTCCAATCTCGGTCGGGACTCGAGCGCCGGGGGCCGTGATGCCGCCAACTACGGCGCCTCGTTCACCGCCTCCGGTTTCCAGGGGGGGGCGGCTGCGTTCAACGGGTCGGGATACCTGCGGGCCCCGGTCGACGTCGGCGTGGCCGCGCTGCCGCGGATGACGTGGGGTGCCTGGGTGAAGCCCTCGTCCAACGCTCCGTTCCAGGCGGTGCTTTCGACGGACGACGGTTGGTACGACCGTGAGATCGACTCCTTCAGCAGCAACGACGCGACGACCTGGACGACCTTCACCGGTAAGGGAGCGCACCGCTCCGACGTCACGCCGTCGACGAACGGCTGGGTGTTCCTGGCCGCCGTCTATGACCAGTCCGCGCAGCTCGTGACGCTCTACGTCGACGATCGGGCGGTGACGGCCACGACGTCCTTCGGGACGTCATGGAGTTTCTTCGACATCGGACACAATCCGAGCTTCGGCGAGTTCTTCAACGGATTCATCGACAACGTGTTCGTCTACGACGACGCGCTCACCGCGGGACAGATCGCCGCCCTCCGTCTGGCGGGTTTCCCGGGCGCCGGCGATCCGTCGTCGATCGCCTTCACACTCGACACCAAGGCCCCGGCCGCACCGTCGGCCAAGCTCGCGAGCGACACCGGGATCTCCCCCACCGACCTGCGCTCGAACGACGGCACCCTCGCCTTCGCGGGTGTCGAGGCGGGGGCGACGGCGCAGTTCTCCGTCGACGGCGGCCAGACCTGGTCCGGTGCCGGCGTGATCCCGGAGGGATCGTTCTCCTCGGTCCACGTCCGCCAAATCGATCTCGCCGGCAACGTCTCGCCGGCCGTGCAGGCGTTGGGCGCGGTGGTGATCAAGAAGTCGGTGGCCAGGCCGGTGGTCTCCCTGGCGACCGACACCGGGGCGAGCGCGACCGACCGCGTCACAAGGGACGGCGCGATCGTCCTCTCGGCGATCGAGACCAAGGCGTTGGTCCAGTACTCCATCGACGGCGGCAAGAACTGGACCAACACCTTCAAGTCGAAGGAAGGTGCCAATTCCCTCCTCGTGCGGCAGACCGACGACGTCGGCAACGTCGCCGCGACGGAGAAGGCCTTCGAGTTCACCGTGGACACCGTGGCGGCGCCGCCGGTGACCTGGCTCCAGACCGACACCGGGGCCAGCGACCGTGACGGCGTCACCAAGGATGGCAGCATCGCCACCAAGGGGGTCGAGCCCGGAGCCCTCGTCCAGTTCTCGACCGATTCGGGAAAGACGTGGAGCGCCTCGTTCGTCCCCGTCGCCGGCGCGAACGCCGTCACGATCCGGCAGATCGACCCTGCCGGCAACCAGTCCGCGGCCTCGAACACCGTGGCCTTCACCTACGACGACCGCGGCGCCCGGGTCACCGGCCGCACGCTGGGGGCGGAGGTGTCGCAGCACCTCGACCGCCTCGACGTCACCTTCAGCGAGCCCCTCGGCGGGCTTTCGGCGGCCGACGTGACGCTCGTCGGGCCGAACGGCAAGCTCGCCATCGGCACGCCGGTGCTCCTCTCCGGCACCACGTGGCGGATTCCCTTCACGCCGCTGCCGGACGTGGGCGACTACACCTTCACGATCCTCCCCGGAGCGCGCGACGTCGCCGGCAACGAGCTCGACCCGAACGGCGACGGCGTCGGCGGCGACGCCTGG
>CAZMOU010000010.1:23320-34209 GCA_964567835.1 uncultured Chitinophaga sp.
CGCGATGCGCGTCTCCCAGCCCGACCTGCCCCCCTCCGTGACCATGGCGCGGAACGGCCTGCGGGTGTCCGGGTCGTTCGTCGACGCGGGCGCGGGCCAGACCTGGACGGCCACCTACGATCCCGGCGACGGTGCCGGCCCGCGCACGCTCCCCCTCGCGGCCGACAAGACGTTCGCCTTCGACCTCGCCGGCCCGCGCTTCGCCGACGTGGTCGTCCTGGTCTCGGACAGCAACGGCAACGTGGGTACGGCGGTCGTGTCGCGTGCCGTGACGGTGATCCTCTCGGGGGGCAACGTCACCTTCTCCGGGAGCGAGCTCGCCGACTCGGTCACGCTCTCGGCCACGGCCGACGGCTTCCTCCGCCACGACCTGCCGCTCGGAAGCGGCCTGACGAGCGTCATCGACGTCGATTCGTCCCGGCCGGGGGAGCAGACGGTGCGCATCGCCGATCTCGGTACCGTCACCCTCCTCGGCGGCGAGGGGGGCGACCGGCTCGACGCCTCGGCGCTCGCCGTGGCGGTGACGTTCTTCGGTGGCGGCGGTGCCGACACGATCCTGGGCTCCTCCGCCGGCGACACGATCGACGGCGGTGCCGGCGACGACTCGATCACCGCCAACGCGGGTGACGACACGATCGACGGCGGCGGCGGCACCGACAGGATCGCCGGAGGTGCAGGGCTCGACCGCGTCATCGTCACCGGCACGCCGGGGGCCGACACCTTCACCGTCGTCTCCGATCGCTACTCCCTCGGCGGGCTGACGTCGACCATCAGCGGCGTCGACTCGATGAAGTACGTGTCTCGCGGCGGAGCCGACGTCATCGGCATCGCCCCTGGTCTCCCCTTCCCCGTGATCGTCTCCGGGATCTCGCCCGTGGTGGAGATGCGGCGCGAGGGGGACCGGCTCGTGGGGAGGGTCGTCGGCTCGTTCACCGACCCCGGGGACCGGCAGACCTGGACCGCCACGATCGATCCCGGCGACGGTCTCGGGGCCCGGACGCTGCCCCTCGCCGCCGACAACACCTTCGACTACGCCCTCCCCGATCGCCCCGTCACCGACATCGGTGTCGTCGTCACCGACGACGAGGGCAACTCCGGGAGCGCCACGATCGCCGTCGAGGGGGTGAACCGGTTCCTGCCCACCGGCACCGGTGCCTGGTCGAATCCGGCCAACTGGTCGATGGGGAAGGTGCCGGTCGCCGGTTCGGACGAGGTGGCCTGGATTCCCGCCGGGCGTACGGCGCGCGTCGAGGGGAACACGACGATCGGCACGCTGCGCTGCCGCGGCACCATCGTCCTCGCCTCCGGCACGATCGACTTCGTCTCCGACACGATCGTCGCGGGCACGTTCCGGGCGGAGCCGGGGACCACGGTCCGCGCCGGCACCGGGGCTTCGCTCTCCACCACCGGCACGGCGGTGATCGACGGTGCGTCGTTCGTCGCCCAGTCGGGGGGCAGGCTCTCGATCGGCGGTGCGTCGTCGTACGACGCGGGGAGCGTCGCGCGGGAGTGGCGGGCGACCGGCGCCTCCAGTGCGCTCGCCTTCCCCGATCTGGCCACGCTCCGCGGGACGGTCGACGCCGACGGGACGCGATCGCTCTCGGTCGAGGCGGTCTCCGCGGGCACCGTGTCGCTGCCGGGCCTGCGCACGATCACCTCCGGCGGCGTCGTCGTCGCGTCCCGTGGGCTCGGGTCCCGGGTCTCCGCGCCCGCGCTCGAGAACTGGACGGCGACCGGCGCCGCCGGACGGCTCGAGAGCTCGTCGTCCGGCCTCGTCACCTTCGGGTCGGCCACGCCGACGCTCGTCGGCGTCACGGTGCCGGTGAACGCCGGATCGTCCTTCACCGCCGGGTCGCTCGGCCTGGGGGCCGGCTCCCTCCTCACCGGCGTCGGCACGGCTCCGGCGATCGTCAACACCGCGGGCACGGTGCGGCCCGGCGGGGACTCGCTCGGGCGGCTCCGCGTGGCGGGGAACTTCACCCAGGGAGCGGGCGGCCTCCTCGAGATCGACGTCCAGTCGCTCACCGTCTACGACGTGCTCGCGATCGACGGGCTGGCCTCGATCGGCGGCACGGCCCGTCTGGTCCACCTCGGCGAGCCGACCGTGGCGATCGGCGACAGCTTCGACGCCGTGTCGTTCGGCGCGCACGACGGCACGCTGCCGACGGCGCTCGGGGTCACCTTCCAGGCCGCCTCCGGCACGCTCGACGCGCGGCCGCTCCTCTCCGGAACCGGGCTCGCGTTCTGCTTCCCGATCGTCGTCGCGCTCTCCACCGACTCCCTCGAGACGTCGTCGAACCTGGCCGCCGCGGTCTCGTCCGCCGCGACCCTCGGCGGCACGGTGGCGATCGCCCTCGACGCCTCCTCGCTCGAGACGAAGGAGCTGAAACTCGACAGTCTCCCCGCCGTGTCGGGGAGCGGCACGAACGTCGTCTTCGCCGGTTCGGGCGATCTCAAGCTCACCGGCAACGGCGGGGCCGCGCTCAGCGTGTCCGACGGCGCGTCCGCCACGATCTCCGGCGTGACGCTCTCCGGATACGGCACGGCGGCGACGGGGACGTTCTCCAACGCCGGCACGCTGTCGCTCGTCGACTGCACCGTCGAGACGGCCGACGGTTCGCCGGCGACGATCAAGAACTCCGGCAACGTCGTGGCGGCGAACACGACCATCGACGTGATCGACAACAGCGGCGGCGATGGATCGACGGTGAGTCTCGCCGGTTGCACCGTGGCGACCGTGACGAACACCGATCCCAAGGCGACGATCGAGATCACCGGCGGCACGGTCGATTCGATCGTCACCGAGGTGACGGGGGGCGCGGTGTCGCCCGCCCCGGCGGGCGCGTCCCTCGCCGGCCGGCTCAACTCCACGCCGGGCGGGATCACCGGTGCCGGCGGCCTGACGAGCTCGGCGAAGATCGTGCTCTCCAAGGCGACGCTCGGCACGATCCGCACGAACATCCCCACGGAGATCGTCGTCGGGGAGGATTCGACGGTCACCACGCTCGTCAACTCGATCTCGGCGGCCGGCGGCTTCACCGGTTCGACGAAGATCGTCCTCTCCAAGGCGACGCTCTCCTCCGGGATCACGACGAACGCCCCCGTCGACGTCACGTTGGGCGCCGGCAGCGTCGTCAGCGAGATCCGCAACACCCTCGACGCCGCGGTCCTGGCCGCCGGCGGATTCACGAAGTCCACGACGATCGTCCTCTCCAAGGCGACGCTCTCCTCGGGGATCACGACGAACGTCCCGATCGACGTCACGCTCGGCGAGGGGAGCGTCGCCAGCGAGATCCGCAACACCATCGACGCCGCGGTGTCGGCGGCGGGCGGGTTCACGAAGTCGACGACGATCGTCCTTTCCAAGGCGACGCTCTCGTCCGGGATCACGACGAACGTCCCGGTCGACGTCACGCTCGGCGAGGAGAGCGTGGTGAGCACGATCCGCAACCAGATCGACGCGGCCGTGGTCTCCGCCGGTGGCTTCACCGGTTCGACGAAGATCGTCCTCTCCAAGGCGACGCTCACCTCCGGGATCACCACCAACGCCCCGGCCGACATCACGCTCGGCGAAGGCAGCGACGTGGGCGGCGGAATCCGCAACGCCATCGACGCGGCCGGCGGCTTCACCGGCACGACGAAGATCGTCCTCTCCAAGGCGACGCTCTCGGGTGGGATCGGCACGAACGTCCCCGTCGACATCACGCTCGGCGAGGGGGCCCAGGTCGCCGGCGACATCGTCAACGAAATCGACTCCAAGGTGGTCTCCGCCGGCGGGTTCACCGGCACGACGAAGATCGTCCTCTCCAAGGCGACGCTCGGTGGGTCGATCTACGCCTACGCACCCACAGACATCGAGGCCGGCGACGGCGCCGTGCTCGACGGCATCGTCAACAGCATCGGCTCGGCGGGTGGGTTCACGAAGCCGACGACGATCGTCCTCTCCAAGGCCACCCTCACCGGTCGGATCTGGACCGACGCTCCCGCCGACATCACGCTCGGCGACGGCACCTCCGTGGAGGGCGACGTCGTCAACGCCGTCACGAAGGCGGGCGGGTTCACCGGGACGACCAAGATCGTCCTCTCCAAGGCCACGCTCGCCGGGAGCGTGATCAGCACCGCCCCGGCCGCGATCGACGTGGGCGAGGAGAGCCGGGTGAAGTCGATCATCAACCAGATCGACGCGGCCGGGGGCTTCACCGGGACGACGAAGATCGTCCTCTCCAAGGCCACCCTCGCCGGCAACATCGAGACCAACGCGCCCGCCGACATCGAGATCGGCGACGGTGCCAGCCTGGCGGCGATCATCCAGGGGGTGGACGCCGCGGTCGCGGCCGCGGCCGGCGCGGCGGGGGGCTTCACGAAGTCGACGACGATCGTGCTCTCCAAGGCCACCCTCACCGACGGCATCGCCACGAACGTGCCGGTCGAGATCCGGGTCGGCGGCGAGTCGGCGGTCGCCGGCGACATCCTCAACGCCATCGACGCCGCCGTCGTCTCCGCCGGCGGTTTCACGGGGACGACGAAGATCGTCCTCTCCAAGGCGACGCTCTCGGGCGTCGTCGACACCCGGGCCCCGGCCGACATCGAGGCCTCCGACGGCGCGACGCTGGGGGGGATCGTCAACCGCATCGACTCCGCCGGCGGGTTCACCGGATCGACGAAGATCGTGCTCTCCAAGGCCACGCTCACCGACACCCTCCGCAACCTCTCCCCCGCCGAGATCACGATCGGGGACGGCAGCGAGGTGAAGAACCTGTTCCACGAGGTGGCGGCCGCCGGCGGGTTCACGAAGTCGACGACCATCGTCCTCTCCAAGGCGACCCTGACGGGCCTGCTCATTACCCGCAGTAGCGCCGACGTGCGGATCGAGGAGGAGAGCAGCGTCGCCGATATCGTGAACTGGTTCTCCGCGGCGGGGGGCTTCACGAAGCCCACGTCGATCGTCCTTTCCAAGGCTACGCTCCCCGGCACGCTCACCAGCTACTCGCCCGCCGAGATCACCATCGGCGAGTCGAGCACCGTGGGCGACATCTGGTCCGACCTGTCCGCCGCCGGCGGGATGACGAGCCCGACGAAGCTCGTGATCTCGAAGGCCGCGCTGACCGGCACGATCGTCAATCGCGACGGTGCCGAGATCACCCTCGCCGAGGGGGCCACGGTGGCCAACCTGCAGAACGTGCCCGGTGCGGCCGGGGGCCTCACCGGGACGACGAAGCTCGTCCTCTCCAAGGCCACCCTCACCGGCCAGCTCTACAACTCCGCCTCCGCCTCGATCGAGATCGGGGCCGGCAGCACGGTGCGCAACGTCCTCAACACCGTCGAGGGGGGCGTCATCCCGGCCGTGCCCTCGACGATCGAGGTCGTCGGCGGCACCGTCACCGGCGTCCTCCAGAACGAGGCGCCGGCCACGGTGTCGATCCGGAGCAAGGCGGTCGTCGGCGACCTCCTCAACCGGGGCGACGTCGTGGCCGGATGGGCGCCCTCCACGATCAACGTCACCGGGGCGACGGTGCTGCGCACGTTCGCGAACTCCGTCGCCGCGGCGCTGGTCCTCGACGGGGCGACGTTCAACGGCCTGGTGACGAGCGGCGGCGGCGCCGCCATGACCGTCGACGTCGCCGCCTCGTCCTTCGCCTGGCTCCTCAACACCGGCGCCATGGTGGGCAGGATCCACGTCACCGGTTCCGCCTTCCAGTCGGTCGCCAACGACGGCGACGATCTCGCGGAACTCTCGGTGGTGGGCACGGCCGGCAGCGAGACGTTGATCAACAACGGCAACCGGGTGACCGTCTCGTTCTCCGGGCTCGGCGGCGACGACGTCTTCATCAACAACGGCCAGGCGCACGCGGCGTACGGCGACGCGGTGACGGCGACGGTCGATCTCGGCGCCGGTGCCGACCGTGCCGTCCTCGGCGGCACCTTCCTGGCCGGCTCCACGATCGCCGGCGGCGCCGGCGACGATGCCTGGTTCTTCTCGGGCGACGTCACCGGGAGCCTGTCGCTCGCGGAGGGGGCGGGCGCCGACAGCGACACGCTCGACTTCTCCTCCGTCGCGGGAGGCGGCGGCATCGCGATCGATCTCGCGCAGGTCACGGCGCAGACCGTCCGCACCGGGCTCGTGCTCACCCTCTCGGATGCCGGCGGCTTCGAGAACGTCGTCGGGTCGTCCGCCGCCGACAGCATCCGGGGCAACGCCCGCCCGAACCGCCTCCTCGGGGCCGACGTCGTCGACGACCGCCAGACGGCGGGAACGCGGTGGAACGGCCGCTCGCAGGTCGTGTACCTCGACTTCGACACCGAGACGAACGTCGCCTCCGACGCGTCGAGCGAGCGCGTCTACACCACCGACGACCGGCGGGACGTCCGGGACGCCGTGGCGGCCTTCTACTCGGCCTTCCCCTGGCTGACGGTGGAGACCACCCGGCCCACGGTCGCCGAGTACATCACCGTCACCTTCAACCATTCGCGCGACGACGGCGAGCCCGGCGGCGACTCTTCCGAGATCGACTTCGGCAACCGCAACTTGGGCGGCACGGCCCGGGTGCAGGTCAACGGCCTGCTCGGACTGGCCGGGATGCCCTCGGACGCCGACGAGAACTGGGTCAACGCGTCCGCCTGGATCGCGGCCCACGAGGTCGGGCACCTGCTGGGGCTGCGGCACGCCGATTCCTTCGGGCCGATCGGCTTCGGGATCCACGCCCCGCCGGGCGGTTCGGGCCGGAGCGTCTCCGACGTCTACGCCGGCAACTACATCGATCCGGCCTACCCCGGCCCGGCGGCGGCGTGGGGGACGAACGACCACCTCATGGCGACCGCGGCGCTCACCGGGTTCACCACCTGGGACGCGGTCGGCGTGACGTTCCTCGGGGAACGCGAGGCGGTGAAGCTGGCCTATGCCGCGACGGCGCCGACGTCGCCGGACGGCAGGCTCCTCGTGGCCGAACAGACGGCGGCGCACGCCCTCGCCACCCCCGCCACGGCCCAGGCGCTGCAAACGGTCTCGCTCGACGTGCCGAACACGCTGCGGGCGGGGCTCGCCGCCGGGAAGGACCTGTTCGTGGCGACGGTGGGCGTCCTGGGGAGGATCGGGGCGACCGGCGAGCGCGACGTCTACCGGCTCGACGGGCGCGCGGGAGACCTGTGGAACGTCCAGGTGATGTCGACGGCGCTCGCCCGGCTCGGAAGCGACACCTTCGACGCCACGCTGCGGGTCTACGACGCCCTCGGGAAGCTCCTCACGACGAGCGACGACGAGTTCGAGTCGCAGGATCCGAGCGTCATCGACTTCACCCTCCCCGCCGACGGCACCTTCTACCTCGAGGTGTCGGCCTTCGACGATCCCGCCATCACCACCGACGGCACGGGAGGGGCCTACGAGCTCTTCGCCTGGCGGTTCGACAGCGCGAACGCCACCGACGGCGGCGACCTGATCGAGGGCCGCGGCGGTGACGACGTGGCCGAGGGGGGACTCGGCAACGACACCTACGTCTTCGCCGGTGCCTCGCTCGGCAGCGACGTCGTCCGCGAGGATGCCCGGCTCGTGCGCTCCGGCGTCGGCAACGCCACGTCGGCGGACGGCCGCGACGCCCGCGACAGGCTCGACTTCGCCTCCTACGCCTCCACGGTGACGGTCGACCTGTCGTCGTCGGCCGCCCAGTCCGTCGGCGGCGGCAATCTCGTCCTCCGGCTCTCGCAGGCGCGGGACGTGGCTTCCGAGCCGACGCTCGCCGCCGGGATCGAGGAGGTGGTCGGCAGCACCGCCTTCGCCAACACCTTCACGGCGAACGCCCGGGCGAACACGTTCGTGGGTGGTGCCGCGGGCGACACCTTCCGCTTCGGTTCGGCCGTCAAGCCGGTGAGCGCCGTCGACTCGGTGACGGCCGGTGCGGGCGTGGACACCCTCGACTTCACCACCGCCGCCGCCGGGATCACCATCGATCTGGCGGCGATCGGCAAGGCCCAGTCGCTCTCCGGGAGGAACTCGCTGCGTCTCGAGGCGGTCGACATGGAGAACGTGATCGGCACCGCCTTCCGCGACGTGATCGTCGGCAACCCGCTCGACAACGTCTTCCAAGGGCTCGCCGGGATGGATCAGCTGACCGGCGGGATCGGCAACGACATCCTCCTCGGAGGCGTCGGGGACGACGTCCTCTCCGGGGGTGCCGGCAACGACTTCCTCGTCGGCGGCACCGGGGCCGACACGCTCCAGGCGGGCACCGGCTTCGATATCCTCGTGGGGGGCGAGTTCAAGGGGGATCGGGCCGGGACGCCATGGACGTCGATCACCCTCCTCCGGCAGATCCTGTCTGACTGGGGATCGACGAAGAAGTACGACAGTTTCCTGGCGAGCGGATCCTCGGTGGCCGACACCGAGAAGGACACGCTCACCGTCGGCACCGGCATCACCTGGGTCATCGTCTCCTCGAGCGACGTCATCACCGACGGGGCGAACTTCATCGAGACGGTGAGCAACACCGCCACGCTGACGAGCCCGGGCGACAAGCGCACCCGGATCGTCTGAACGGGGGCGGGGTGACGGCGGGCCGGGTCAGTCCGCCGCCGCGCCGGCCGGGGCGGCGTCCGCCCGTGCCGCCTCCTCGACGAGATCCCGGTAGCGGGCGTCGTCGCGGATCGGCGCCAGATCGGGGTCGGTGCGGAGGATCGTCGCGTCCCGGAATCCGGCGGCGATCGCCTTCCCGATCGTCGCCAGGGCCCGTTCGGCGTAGCCGGCGGACTCGTCGCCGGTGGTGTCGCCAGCCGCGATGGAGAACGCCTTGGCGATGGAGAGGAGCAGCTCGCGGTCGCCGTGGACGGTCGGCAGGGTGGCCGCGACCGACTCCGCCTCGCCGCGTTCGCCCGCCCGGGCGAGCGAGAGCATGAGGCTCATGCGCCAGGAGATGTTCGTCGGGTCGGCTCCGGCGAGGAGGCGACGGATCTCGAGCGACCGGCCGAAGCAGTCGGCGGCAAGCGCCGCGTCGGCCTCGGTGCGGGCGAGCTGGCCGCGGCGGTACCAGGCGAGCCCGAGCTGCTCGATGATCCCGGCGTTCTCCGGATCCTGCTCGGAGAGCCGACGCAGCAGCTCGACGGAACGGTCGTACCGCACCCGCGCCCCGTCCGCGTCCCCTTCGCGGATGGAGAGGTCGCCGTAGTCGCCCTCCGTGATCGCCAGGTCGAACTCGAGCTCGGGGACGCCCGGGTTCTGGTCGACGAGTTCACGCTCGAGCGCCACGCATTCGTCGTAGTGCCGGAAGCCCCCCTCGCGGTCGCCGAGCAGGTAGGCCGTCTCCCCCACCGCCTTGAGCGACCGGCCCAGGGCCTGCTTCGCGTCGCGGTCGTCGGGATTGGCGGCGACGCCCGCCCGACGTGCCGCGAGCGCCTCGCGGAAGAGCGGCGCCGCGGCGGCGGGATCCCCCTGGAGGTAGTTGAGGAAGCCGATCATCGAGCGCGCCTCGTCGACGAGGGCGTCGAGCTGCTGCTCGGTGATCACCCCCGCCCCTTCGCCGGCGCTCCGCTCCTTCCCCTTCAGCTCGAGGCAGATCCGCATCGACTCGTCGAGGAGCTCGAGCGCCGCCGCCGGGTCGCGCTGGTGGAGCATCTTCATGTTGCCGAGGTTCGCCGCCACCGCGGCGACGTTGAGGCGCGAGCCGTCGTGATCCCCCTTCTCGGCCGTCTTGGCGGCCGACCGCTCCCGGGCCATGGCCAGGCAGCGCTCGTTGGCCTCGATCGCCTTGTCCATCTCGCCCATCTTCTGCCAGTTCTCGGCGAGCTGCGCGTAGGCCATCTGGAGCGTGGCGTCGACGCTCTCGGCGCGGTCCATCTCCGCCCGGTCGGACACCTTCTGCACGGCGTCGAGGGAGCCGATGGCGGTGTCGAGGAGCTGCTGCTTGAGCTTGAGCGTGCGCGGCGCGTCGTCGAGCTGGCTGTGGATGTCGACGATCACCGTCTTCAACGACTCGAAGGCGAGCTGGCTCTGTTCGGTGGCGATCTCCCGCTCCTTCTTGGCGGTCTCCTCGTTCCGTCTGGCGGTCTCCTCGTTCTCCTTGGCGACCCGCTCGTGCAGCTCCGCCAGGCCCTGGGCCTTGACCGCCGCCTTCCGCTGCACCTCCTTCGCGTCTCGCTCGGCGAGGATCACCATCGCCGCCACCGAGCTCCCCACCGCCACGGTGACGAGGAGCCCGGCCACGGCGGCGATCAGGCTCGCCATCCGCGGGTTGCGCTTGCACCAGCGCCAGGCCCGTTCCGGGGGGGAGATGGGCCGGGAAAGGATCGGCTCCCCCTCGATGTAGCGGCGGCAGTCGTCGGCGAGGTCGGCGGCGCTCGCGTAGCGTTTCGCCGGATCCTTCTCCAGGCACTTCAGGCAGATCGTCTCCACGTCCTTCGGGAGCCGCGGAACGAGCTGCGACGGGGCGATGGGGTCGTTCTTGAGGACCTGGAGGAGCGTGTCATAGGCGTTGGCGCCCAGGAACGGCGGCCGGCCGACGAGCATCTCGTAGAGGATCGCGCCGAGCGCGTAGACGTCGGCCTTGGGCCCCAACTGGGCGAGGTCGCCGCGGGCCTGCTCCGGGGGCATGTAGCTCGGCGTCCCCATCGCCTGGCCGTCCCGGCTCATCCCCGAATCCTCGCCGGTGTCCTTGGCGAGGCCGAAGTCGGTGATCTTCGGCACGCCCTCCTCGCTGAGGAGGACGTTGGCGGGCTTCAGGTCGCGGTGGACGATGCCGTGCTGGTGGGCGTAGTGCATCGCCCGGGCGAGCGTCTCCACCATCGCCGCGGCCTCGAGGGGGGGCTGCGGCTGCTTGGCGAGTTTCTTGTCGAGCGACGACCCCGGGGAGAAAACAGGTGGCGTCGGGGTCGGCGGCGGCCCCGGGGAGAAAACAGGTGGCCTCCGG
>CAZMOU010000010.1:34219-50166 GCA_964567835.1 uncultured Chitinophaga sp.
ACGATCCCGGGACGAACTCGAGGGAGAAATAGGGGAGCGTGTCCGACTCCCCGATGTCGTGGATCTGGACGATGTTGACGTGCTGCAGCGCGGCGACGGCCCGGGCCTCGGCGTAGAACCGGGCCACGTGCTCCTCGGAGGCGAGCCCCGCGGCCCGGATCATCTTGATCGCCACGGTGCGGCGCAGTTTCGGCTGCCGCGCCTTGTAGACCACCCCCATGCCGCCGCGACCGAGTTCCCCCTCGATCACGTAGCCCTCGACCCATGGCTGGCCGGGGACGCGCTGCGCCGCCGGTCCTCCGATCGACGATCCCCCCGTCGCCGAGTCCCGGACGACGAGCGACGGCGCCGAGCCGGTTCCGCCCGGGCCCAGATCGACCGTCGCCTGGGGGTCGGCGGGGAGCCTCGGTGCCGGGAGGGCACAGGTGGCGTCGGGGTCGGCGGCGGCCCCGGGGAGAAAACAGGTGGCCTCCGGGTCGGCGGCGGGCCCGGGGAGAAAACAGGTGGCCTCGGGGTCCGGATGGGGGGACGCGGTCGGGGTGCCGGCCGCGCCGGCCCCGGCGGGTGCCGCCATCGTCTCGAGGGCATCGCGGTTGGTGAGCCCCGGCGGCACCGCCCCGGACGCGTCCCCCACGCCTGGGTCGAGCGTCATGTCGGAGCCGTCGTCGGCTCCGCCGCGCGCGGCATTCTCCGCCTGGGGCCGATCGTCTCTCGGGCGGGACTCTTCCACGATCCCCGCTCCTCTCCTCGACGGGTATCCGGTGCGGCGCGTCCGCCGCCCCTGGGGCCCACGAGTATACCCTTTCCCCCCCGGGCCCCGCTCGCCGGGGGGGTCAGTGCACCGTCCCGTGGATCGTGCCGCGGACGGCCGAGCCGTCTTCGGCCTCGAACCCCCACTCCAGGCTGTAGCAGCGGGTGGGGCCGAAGCCGTCGACGTCCAGGGTGAGGGTCGTGCCGTCGGCGGAGAGGGTGGCGGTGGTCACCGTTCGGCCGTGCTCGTCGAGGTGGGGCGAGCCGTAGTCGGCCGAACGGCGGATCGTCCAGGTCTTCACGCGGAAACGTCCGGTGTCGGTCGCCGTCTCACGGTCGAGCGGTTGCGGGAATGTCAGGAGGATTCTCCCCGGCTCTGCATGGAGTCGCGTCGGGACGACGAGCGGCTTGTCGGTGCGCCGGAGCCGGAAGAGGCCCCCCGGCTCGGTGCGGTTGCCCGCCCAGGCGAACAGGCCGCAGGCGTAGAGCTGGCCGTCGCCGGGATTGAACCGGCCACGCATCACGCCGGTCGGCAGATCGGGGATCGGCAGCGCGAGCATCCCTCCTTGGAGGACGCGTCGCGTGGCGTCGCGCGGATCGGGCACCGGCTCGGTGAGGACCAGATGGACGCGGCCCTCGCCGTAGGAAAGCTCGAGGAGATGGCCCCCGAGCGGCGACCAGGTGTCGGCCGGCACGCGGAGGAGCTCCGCGGGGGAACGGTCGAAGGCGTTGGTGATCCAGATCGCCGGCGGCTCCATCGCCCCGTCGGCGGCGTCGGTGACGTCGTGGTAGCCGAACATGTTCCCGTAGAAGCCGCCGGAGCGGACGTGGTTGATCCGGTTCTTCGGGTTCCAGTGCCCCTCCTGGTCGGTCACCCAGAAGGTGCCGTCCTTCTCCACGCACACGCCGTTGGCCGCGCGGAAGCCGCGGGCGAGGATCTCCGTCGTCGCCCCGTCGGGCGAGACCTTCAGGAGCGTGCCATGGTGGGGCACGACGGCCGGCAGGGCGTGGCGGGCGCTCTTGGCGTAGTAGAGATTGCCCGCCTCGTCGGTCTCGAGGCCCATGGCGAACTCGTGGAAATGCTCGGTCACCTGATGGTCGTCGTTGACGGTGTCGTAGCGGTCGGTCTGGCCGTCGCCGTCGAGATCGACGAGCCGCACGATCCGGTCTCGGCAGCCGACATGGATCGCCCCGCCGATCACCTTGAGGCCCAGCGGCTGGAAGAGCCCCGAGGCGATCCGCTTCCAGCGCAACCGCCCCTCGGCATCGCGGAGGCCCTCGACGCGCCACACGTCGCCGTCCCAGGTGCAGACGGCGGCGACGTTCCCGTCGGGATCGGGGAAGTCGAGGCCGGAGAGCCGCAGCTGCGCGTTCCAGGGGTTCCGGATCGGGGGCTGCAGCCGATCGACCGCGAGCGGATCGTCGTCGTCGCCGCGTTCGATCCGCGTCTCGAGCACCTGCGGCCACAGCGCCCGCGACGGTCGGCCGACGTGCGTGAAGGCCGGCTCGACCGGGGGCATGCCGGCGATCGCCCCGGCGAGGGCGGCCGCCGGACCGCCTGACAGCGCCACGGCCAGATCGAGCGGCGCGTCGCCGGCCGGGATGTCGAGCACCCCGAAGCCGTCGCGCGTCGCGAGCCGGACCTCCCCGATCGGCCCCCGCCCCCCCGCCGGTGCCACGAGCGCCGCGGCCACCCCGGGCGGCGCGATCCGCACCGCGAGGGGCGACGACCGGGGCCCGATGGACCACGCGCGGGTGAACACCGGCGCCGGCGTGCCGTCGGCCGCCGGCACGGAGACCGGCTCGAGCCGCACCGTCTCGAGGACGGGAGCGTCGCCGACGCGGTAATCGAGGAGGATCGTGTCGCCGGCATGGTGCACGCTCCGCATCCGGGACCAGGGCACGGGCCCGAACGGGCGGCCGTCGCGGCCGAGCGCGCGTGGGTCGTCGAACGAACCGGTGGCCGGATCGGCCCAGCCGGGCCCCTCGCCGGAGAACCACGGCACGGTGCCGACCGTGTGTGGCCAGGCCCCGTGGCGGCCGTCGAAGTTGATCCCCTCCCAGTCGATGAAGCCGTCGCCGGTCCAGACGGCGGCGAGACGGAGCGTGTCGAGATCGTGCATCGCGAACGCGCGGCCGCGACCGATCCCCTCGCCCCCCGGATCGAGGCGCACCGCGAAGCCCTTGCGCACGATCCCGCCCCGGTCGCGCCCCACCTCGACCGTCGCCGCGAGGAAGGGGCCGTAGTCGTGGAGCCGCCAGGGATCGGTGGCCGCAGGGGCCGGGCCGCGCGTCGTCCCCCGCGGCAATCCGGCGAGGTAGGCCGCGTCGACGGCGACGTACGCGCGCTCGTTGGCGCTTTTCAGGAACGTCTCGCGGAGGTAGTGGATGACGTCGTACTTCTGGCTCGGGACCATCCACCCCTGGGCCACCATCTGCCCGGCGCCGACGGTGAGCGTGCGGTAGAGGGAGAGGGGATCGGAGCCGTTCTTGAAGGCGTGGGTCGCGAAGCGCGGTGCCGTCGGGAGCGACCCCGGGGCGTCGAGCGTGCCGTGGCAGTTGGCGCACACCCGGGCGTAGATGGCGCCGCCCCGATCGAACGCCGCGCGCGAGGCTTCCGGATCGCCCCACTCGGCGACGAATCCGGCATGGTCGACGTCGCGCTCGTACCCGGCGGGTGCCTGCCGGGCGAGGAGCGCCGGGTCGGGCTCGAGCGCGCCCGCCCGATCGGCACCGCCGACGGCGATCGCCTCGAGATAGGCGACGAGATCGAGGAACTGCCCCCGGTCGCCGAGGAGGTTCGCGAGCCCCGCAGGCATCAGCGACGTCGCCGCTTCCTGCCGTTCCTCGATCGAGTCGACCGGGATCTCGATCTCCGTTCCCGGTGCCGCGGCATCGCGGAGGACGAGCAGCCCGTCCCCCTCCCGGGCCACGATTCCCGCGAGGCTCCGGCCGTCGGCCGTGGTCACGGTGACCGCCCGGTGGGCGGGGAGGATCCGTTTCGAGGGCTCGAGGAGCGCTTCCGCGAGGTGGCCGCGGAGGGCGTCGTCACCGACCCCCTCCGGCATCCGCGCCAGATCGGGACCGAGCGACGCCCGCCCGTCCCCCGCGGCGTGGCACTTGAGGCAGGCCAGATGGGCCGCGTGGAAGAGGATCGCCCCACGGGCGGCGTCGCCCCGGGCCTCCACGTCGGCCAGGAGTCTCTCCCGAGGCTCCCCGAGGAGCGACTCGGCGAGACCCTGGCCGCGGGCGGTGCCGCCGAACAGCGCCGCCACCACGACGAGGGGGAACCGCCAGCCACCACGTCCGTTCACCGTCACCGATCCCGTCGTGCGTCGCATCAGATCCTCAGGAAAATCCGCCGCCGGTGCATCCAGGCAAGGAACGCCCACATCGCCAGGAGTGTCGCCGCCCCCTTGAGGAGCGGTTCGAAGCCGTCGCCGAGACTCTCGAAAACGCCGTCACCCAGATGGGTGACGAGCGCCCGCTCGATGAAGCCCTCCCAGAGGTGGGCGACGAGATAGGCGGCGATGGAGTTCGTCCCCACGACGGTCAGCGCCCAGGCCCACCCCCGAAAGCCCCTCACGTCGACGATCCAGTGGAAGGCGGCGAGGAACCAGAAGCAGATCCCGCCGCTGGCGAGCACCCAGGCGGGCGTCCAGATGCGCTTCACGATCGGGCAGTACAGATCCTCGAGGTACGGCATCCGCGCCGCCTGGTCGAGGAAGAGGCCGGCGCCGAGGCAGACGGCCCCGGCGAAGAGGAAGCGCGGGAGCGGTGCGCCGTCGGCGAGCCAGCGGCCGCCGATGAGGCCGAGGATCGAGGTGGCGAGCGTGGGGATGAAGGAGAGGGTGAGGTAGCCGCCGCGGTTCTCCACGAAGGGCTCGGCACGGGGGAACAGGTTCAGGAACCAGACGTCGAAGTCGTGGCCGATGTTGGCGTTCTTGGCCCAGGGCTCCGGGACCGGATAGAAGCTCCAGGCGGCCCACACGCCGACGAGGATCAGGACGAGCGCCACGGAGGCCTCGCGCCGCGGCCTCAGGCCCAGGAGGAAGAGGAAGGGGTAGCCGAGGCCGATCTGCGTGAGCGTGTCCTCGAAGGTGAAGTTCGTCATCGGCTTCCCCACCGAGCGGAGGAAAATGCCGAGGACCACCAGGAGCAGGGCACGCCACAGGGCGTGGAACGTCATCTCCCGGATCGACTGCCCCCGCGCGGCGCGGGCGGCGAGCGAGAAGGGGAGCGCCGCGCCGACGAGGAACGAGAACGAGGGTTGGATCATGTCGTGGAGCGTGCCGCCGCGCCACGGGACGTGGGTCTGGTTCCAGGCGAGGAAGCGGAGGAGCGTCGAATCGGGGTGGGCCGCCGCGACCTTCCCCAGGTGGAGCACCTCCACCATCATCAGGAGCATGACGAAGCCGCGCCACACGTCGAGCGACTCGACGCGGGGGGGGATCGCCGCGGTCGCGGCGGCGACCGGGGCTGCCGTGTCTGGCGCGGGCATGACCTAGCCCTCCCCTCCCCCGCCGCTCCGCTCCCGCCCACACACCCCCGCCAGCTTCACGAGCACCTCGACCGCGGTCTCCATCTCCTCCAGGCAGGTCCATTCGAGGGGCGAGTGGGGGGAATGCTCGCCGGTGGAGAGATTCGGCGTGGGGAGGCCGAGGGAGGTGAGGAGCGACCCGTCGGTGCCGCCGCGGATCGGCTCGAGCCGCGGCTCGAGCCCCGCCTGCCGCATCGCCTCCTCGGCGAGCCCCACGGCGCGCGGCTCGCGGGCCACGCCGTCGCGCATGTTGCGGTACTGCGGGCTCGTCGCCACGTCGATCCGCGCCTTCGGGTGGGTCGCCCGGAGGCGCGCCGCGATCGACTCGAGCCGCGCGGCCTGCGCCACGAGCCCCTCCTCCTCGAAGTCGCGGAGGATGAACCGGGCCTCGGCCGAGGCGACGCCGCCCGACACCGCGTAGGGATGGATGAAGCCCTCCCGGCCGCAGGTCGTCTCCGGGGAGAGCCGGTCCTGCGGGAGGCCCGCGAGGAACTCGGCCAGGATCTTGACGGCGTTGACGATCACCCCCTTGCCGACGCTGGGGTGGGTGTTGACGCCGGTGACGGTGACGACGGCGAGGTCGGCCGAGAAGGTCTCGGCGTTGATCTCCCCTGCCCCTCCCCCGTCGAGCGTGTAGGCGACGACGGCGCCGATGCCCCCAAGGTCGACGTGCTCGGTGCCGCGGCCCACCTCCTCGTCGCAGGTGAAGACGAGGCGGATCGGGCCGTGGGGAATCTCGCGCCGCGTGCGGAGCCGCTCGGCGGCCGCCATGATCACCGCCACCCCGGCCTTGTCGTCGGCGCCCAGGAGCGTGGTGCCGTCGGAGGTGACGATCGTGCAGCCCACGAGGCCGGCGAGTTCGGGCGTCTCGGACGCGCGGATCACCTTCGTGGGATCGCCGGGGAGGGGGATGTCGCCGCCGCGATAGTCGGCGTGGACGATCGGCTTCACGTCCCTCCCGGACGTCTCGGGGGAGGTGTCGACGTGGGCCACCCAGGCGATCGTCGGCGCGGCCCAGGGGACGGTGGCAGGGAGCGTCGCCATCACGACGCCCTGCTCCCCGAGGGTCACGTCGACGAGGCCCATCTCGCGGCATTCCCGGGCGAGCAGACGGGAGAGATCGAGTTGCCCCGGCGTGCTCGGGCTCGAGCGCGAATGCTCGTCGGCCTGCGTGTCGATGCGGACGTACGCCAAAAAGCGCTCGAGCAGCGTGGGCAACGGAGGGGCTCCGGGGGGGCGTCGCGGCACGGTCGTGGAGAACCTAGCACGCTGCCCCGCCTTCTCACAGCCTCGGCCCGACCGCCCCGATGGCACGGGACGCCGTGGGCCGGGTAGATTCAGGCCATGGGGAGCCTCCTTCCGACACGGCCGGTGCGATCCGCTCCCAGGGCGGCCATGCGGGTCATGCTCGGGGTCGTGACCCCGATCGTGGCTCTGGCCACGGTCGGTCGGGCCGCCCCCGTCGACGCCGAGGCGATGGCCCTCCTGCGGCGGTCCTGCGGCGGTTGCCACGATGCGACGACCGCGGCCGGCGGTTTTTCAATCGAGTCGATCGAGTCGATCGTGGCCCTCGAGACGCTCGACGGGCCCCTCGACGGCATGGCCCGCGAGCGACTCGCGCGGATGCACGACCGGGTCCGCTCCGGCGAGATGCCACCGCCCCCGGAGGTCCTTCCCGACGACGACCGACAGGCGCTCCTGGGGAGCCTCGCCGGGATCGTGACGGCGGCCGATGTGGCCGCGATCCGCTCCGACGGCCGCGTGCCCCTCCGCCGCCTCAATCGGCAGGAGTTCGAACAGGCGCTGCGCACGATCCTCGAACTGCCCGACCTCGACGTCGCCGATCTCCTCCCGGAGGACCGCCTCCGCGACGGCTTCCCCAAGTCGGCCGAGGGGCTCGAACTTTCGCGGATCCAGGTGGAGGGGATCCTCGACGCCATCGACGCGGCGCTCACCGCCGCCGTCGCGTCGGGGGAGCGGCCGCCGGAGCCGACGACCTTCCGAGCCACCTCCACGAGGCTCTTCGGCGGCACCGCCTACGGGGAACCGGAGGCACGCTACTTCGCCAAGGGCGATCGGCCGGTCGAGAACCCGGCACCGGACGACGCGGAGGTGGAGTGCGCCATCTTCCGCTCCGCCTACTGGCCCTACCACGGCTACCCGGCCGGGTTCGTCGCCACGCAGCCTGGTCGGTACCGCGTCCGCTTCCGCGCCCGCGCGGTCCTCCAGCAGGCCGACCGCACCCTTCTCGCCGCCGACCGTCCCCTGCCGATGACGTTCCGCGCCCGGGCCCCCTCCGGGCCCGACGTGTCGGGGGACGTGAAGGCGGTCGGCGGGATCATCGACGTGGCCCCGGCCGAGGCCGACCACGAGACGGTCGTCCTCCTGCGGGCCGGTCAGACGATCGAATGGAGCCTCTTGGGCCTCGCCGTCCCCCTGGCGCGCAACGTCGACGGCGGCCCCCCCACCTACCGCTTTCCCCCGCCCCCTCCCGGGGGCCATCCCGGGATCGCCTTCCGCGCGCTCGAGATCGTCGGGCCGCTCCCCCCCGACGACGGCCTCTGGCCGCCACGATCGCATCGCATCCTCTTCGGCGACCTGCCGATCCGCGCCGCCGACGGCACGCGTGCGGTGGAAGTCGTCTCGACCGAACCGGCCGCCGACGCGCGGCGCCTCCTCCGCGCCTTCGCCGGGCGGCTCCACGACGGGGAGGTCGCGGAGGAGGACGTCGCCGCCGCCGAGCGCGTGGCGCTCGACGCGCTCGCCGCGGGCCATGGATTCGCCGCGGCGCTCCTCTCGGGGTACCGGGTGCTCCTCGCCTCGCCGCGCGTGCTGTTCCTCGCCGATCCGCGCGGCGGCGACCCCGCTTCCGGGACGGGGCGCGCAAGGGCGCTCGCCGCGCGTCTCTCCTTCTTCCTCTGGAACGACCGGCCCGACGCGGCGCTCCTCGGGGCGGCCCGCCAGGGACGGCTCTGCGACCCCGAGGGGATCGCGGCCGAGGCCGATCGCCTCGTCGACGATCCCCGGTTCGACCGCTTCGTGCGGACGTTCACCGACCACTGGCTCGACCTGCGGCACCTGCGCCGCGACGAGCCCGACGCCCGCCTCTACCCCGAGTACCGCTTCGACGACTGGCTCGTCGAGTCGCTCGGACGCGAGACACGCGGGACGGTGAGGGCGATCCTCCGCGACGACGCCCCGGTGCGGGCACTCGTCGACGCGGACACGCTCCTGGTCAACGACCGCCTCGCCGCGCACTACGCACTGGCGCCGGTGAGCGGATCGGCGCTGCGAGCGGTGCCGCGCCCCGCGGGCTCGCCGCGCGGCGGGCTGCTCACGCAGGGGGCGGTCCTCAAGGTCACCGCCAACGGCACCTCGACCTCGCCGGTGCGCCGCGGCGCGTGGGTGATGGCGCGGCTCCTCGGCGAACCCCCCCCGCCCCCGCCGGAGAAGGTGCCCGCGGTCGAGCCCGACATCCGGGGGGCGACCGGGATCCGCGATCTCCTCGCCCGCCACACCGCCGACGCCTCCTGTGCCGGCTGCCATCGCCGCTTCGACGCCGTCGGGTTCGCGCTCGAGGCCTTCGACGTCTGCGGCGGCGAGCGCGACCGCTACCGCGGGCTCCTCCCCCCGGGATCCGCGGCCGGCGACGGGATCGTCACCGGCATCGACCGGGCGGGGCACGACTTCGCCTGGCGGAAGGGGGCAGCGATCGACACGTCGGGGAGCCTCGCCGACGGCGACCCCTTCGCCGACGTGCGCGGGCTGCGGACGGTCCTCGTGGCGCGGCAGCGGCAGATGGCCCGGCACCTTCTCGGGCTCTGGACGACCTACGCCACCGGGGCGACGCTCTGCTTCTCCGATCGGCGTCACGTGGAGGCGATCCTCGACGCCGCGGAGCCGGATGGCTTCCGCGTGCGCGGGTTGCTGCGGCGTTTCGTCGCCAGCCCCATGTTCACCGGCGCGCCTCCCGATCCGGAGCCGGCACGATGAGCCCTCCGCGGGATGTCCGGGCGTCGCGGCGCGGGGTGCTCCGGGGGGCCGGTGTGGCGCTCGCGCTCCCCTGGCTCGAGGCGTTCGCGGAGGGGGAGCCGGCGGGGGCCGCGCCGATGCGGGCCCTGTTCATCATGAACAACCTCGGCGTCCTGCCCGGGAAGTTCTTCCCGGCGGAGACCGGGGCGGGGTACACCCTCACCCCGCTCCTCGAGCCGCTCGCCGGCAGCCGCGGGGACTTCACCGTGGTGAGCGGGCTTTCCCATCCGGGGGTCCGCGGCGGGCACTCGACCGAGAATTGCTTCCTCACCGCGGCCCGGGGCCCGACGCAGAGCGGCTTCCGCAACACGATCTCGCTCGACCAGTTCGCCGCCAGTCGCGTCGGCGACCGGACCCGCTTCCCCGCGCTCAATCTCGGGGTCAACGTCGACAAGGCCCACCGCAGCCTCGCCTGGACGCGCGACGGCGTCCTCGTGCCGGCGGAGGATCGGCCGTCGCGCGTCTACGAGAAGCTCTTCGTGGCGGGGTCGCCGGAGCAGGTGGCCGCGCGACGACGGAGCCTGGCGGAACGGGGGAGCATCCTCGACGCGGTGCTCGACGACACGCGCCGGCTCTCCCGCGTCGTGGGGCGTGCCGATCGCTCGCAACTCGACCGCTACCTCTCCGGGGTGCGCGAGGTGGAGGAACGCCTGCAGCGGGAAGGTGCGTGGCAGGAGCGGCCGTGGCCGGTGCCGCCGCGGCCGGCGCCGGAGGACGTCACCGACCGGGCGCTCCTCTTCAAGGGCTTCGAGTCGATGCTCGCCATGGCGGCGCTCGCGCTCGAGACCGATTCGACGCGGATCGTCACGCTCCTCGTCGACGCCTTCGCCACCCCCCCCTTCCGGCTCGACGGGGAGCGGGTCACGCTCGACGACTACCACAACTTGAGCCACCACGGTCAGGCGGCCGATCGGGTCGGGCAGCTCCTGGAGGCGGACCGTCGGCAGATGACGCTCCTGGCGGGGCTCCTCGCCGCGCTCGCCGGGCGGCGCGAGGGGGACGCGCGTCTCCTCGACCGCTCGATCGTCCTCTTCGGGTCGAACATGGGGGACGCCAACACCCACGACAACACCCATCTCCCCGTCCTCCTCGCCGGTGGCGGGTTCCGTCACGGCACCCACTTGGCCTTCGACGCGGAGAACAACACCCCCCTCTCGAATCTCTTCGTGTCGGTCCTCGGTCGCCTGGGCGTCGAGGCCGACGCCTTCGGTTCGAGCACAGGCCCGCTCGCCGGGCTCGCCTGACGGCACCACGCGGCCAGGGCGGCGGCCGCCGGTTTCGCGCCTCGATGGAACGTGGTAGGATCCTCCCCGTCGGGGGGTTGATCCCGCCCGGACGGAGGGCGTGCAGCATGGTCTCGCACCGCGTCGATGCCGATCGCGATCCCGGGGGTGTGGCCGGAGCCCCAGAGGCGGTCCGGGGCCTGCCCCGCCCCGCCCCCCCCGCCATGACCGACCGCTTCGACGACCCGCGTTTCAGGCGCGTCTACCACCGGCTGCGCTCGCGTGCCAGGCAGCTCATGGCCGCCGAGCGCGTCGGCCACACCCTCGAGCCGACGGGGCTCGTGCACGAGATGTTCATCCGCGTGTGGCGCGACCGGCGGCGGCCGCGGTCGCCGGAGGAGTTGCTCGGCGCGGCGGCGGTGGTGATGCGGCGGATCCTCGTCGAGTGGGCCAGGCGGCGTGGTCGCGTGAAGCGGGGGGGGCACCTGGCGCGGGTCGACATCGCCCCCGAGGGGATCGCCGACCCGCTCGGCACGGAGCGGATCGTGGCGGTCGACCGCGCGCTCGACAGGCTCGCGAGGGTCGATCCCGAGGCGGCCCACGTGGCGGTGCTGCGGCACTTCGGCGGATTGACCGTCCGCGAAAGTGCGCTGGTGATCGGCGTCTCCCCGCGCACGGTCGACCGTCTCTGGGCCTTCGCCGTCTGCTGGCTGCACCGCGAACTCGGCGACTGACCGCGGGGGCTGCCGATGCGCGAGCGGGAGCTCTTCGTCCAGGCGCTCGACATCGCCGACCCCGCCGCCCGCGCTCGTTTCCTCGACCGGGCCTGCCGCGGCGACCGGGCCCTGCGCGAGTCGATCGACCAACTCCTCGCCTGGCATGCCCGCGGCCCCGGTTGGCTCGAGGAGCCGCTGCCCGAGAGGATGCTCGGGAACGCCGTCGCCGCCGGCGGGGACGGGCCTGTCCGGTCCCGAACCACCCCGCCACCCCCGGCCACCGGCATCGCGCCGGGCGACCCGCCCCTGGCGGGGACGATCCGGATCGGGCGTCCCCTTCCCGCCACACCCTGCGGACCGGCCTGGGGGGGCGTCGATGATCGCGGCGCGGTGCCGGTGACCGTGCAGGCACTCGCCGCCGAGCGGGCCCGGGATCCCCACGCGCGCGGCCGGTTCCTCGCCACGGCGCGGCGGCTGGCGACGATCCGCCACGACGGCCTCCCGCCGGTCGTCGCCATGGGGGAGCGGCCCGTTCCCTGGGTGGCGTTCGCCGCGGTCGACGGCGAGCCACTCGCGCGGCGGGTGATGCCGGGCAGCCTGCCGGGGCCCGCGGCGCTTCTCCCGATCGGGATCGGCGTGGCGGGGGCGCTCGCGGCGCTCCACGACGCCGGCCATGTCCACCGCACGCTCGCTCCCGGAGGGATCCTCCTCGGGGCGGGGGATCCGCCCGGGGTGTGGCTCGTCGAAGCCGGCCTGGCCGACGCGGCCGCCGGCGACGGCGGGCCCGCCGGGCTGCCCGGGGTCGACCCGGCGTTCCTGGCTCCGGAACAGCTGGGCGGCACGGCGCTCGACAGGCTCGATCACCGCCCCGATCTCTTCGCGCTCGGCAGCGTGCTCGTGTACCTCGCCACCGGTCTGTCGCCGTTTCTCTCGGCGACGCCCGAGGGGATCGTCCGTCGTGTCGCCGACGCGGCGCCGAGGCCGGAGCTGCTCGCCGCGCTCGCTCCGCCGCTGCGGGCCGTCGTCGCCGATCTCCTCCGGGCCGATCCTCGCGACCGTCCGCGATCGGCCCACGACGTCGCCGCGGCGCTCGCGGCGATGGCGTGACCGGTCAGGGATGGCCCGCAGGGGTGTCGGCCACCCGGCCCTGGCGTTTCTCGGGACGGTCGGCGAGGAGACGCGTCTCGCGGATCTCGGCGTCGGTGCGCGCCCAGAGGCGCACGGTCCGGTCGGCGGACGTGGTCACGAGTTCGCGGCCGTCTCCCGAGATCGCCAGGCCGAGGATCGGCGCGGCGTGGCCGCGGAGCAGCAGCAGTTCCGTGCCCTCCTCCGCGTCCCAGATGCGGACGGTACGGTCGGAGGAGGCGGTGGCGAAGCGGGTGCCGTCGGGGGTGACGACGATCGCCCGGATCTCCGCGGCGTGTCCCTCGAGGGGGGTGACGTGCCCGGCGGTGGCGACATCCCAGAGGTCGAGTCCGCCCCGCATCCTGCCCGTGACGAGCCGGCGGCCGCCCCCCACGAACGCGAGCCGGGTGACCGCCGACGTGCCGGCTCGGAGCGTGCCGGTGCACACGCCGCTCCCGGCGAGCCAGAGCCGCGCCGTGCCGTCGTCGGAACCGGTGGCGACCGAGCGGCCGTCGGGGGCGAAGGCGATCGTGCGGACGAGCGCCCCGTGGCCGGAAAGCACGTTCGGCGGTCCGTCCCCCGTCACCGGCCAGAGCCGCGCCGTGCCGTCGCGCGCCGCCGTCGCCAGCGTGGTGCCGTCGGGGGAGAAACGGACGGCGAGGACCGATCCGGCATGGCCGGTGAGCTCGCGGCGGCAACTGCCGTCGGCCACGCTCCAGATGCGGGCCGTGCCGTCGTCGGAGGCGCTCGCCAGGAGCGTGCCGTCGGGGGAGAAGTCGAGGCTCGTGAGGCGGCGGGCGTGGCCCCGGAGCGTGGCCCTGGGGCTGCCGTCGCGTACGTCGTGCAGGACGACGACGTCGTCGTCGTCGACGCCGAGGGCGATCGTCGTGCCGTCGGGGCTCGCGGCGGCCGTGCGGATCGGGCCGCGATGCCCGGGGAAGCGCACGATCTCGGCGGCGGTGGCCGCGTCCCAGAGACGTGCCGAGCCGTCGTGCGAGTAGCCGACGAAACGCGTCGACCGGGGGAGGAACAGGACCCCGTCGAACGCCGTCTCGTGGCCACGGAGGACCCGCGACCCCTCGGGGGTGGTCGTGTCCCACTGGAGCGTGAGGCCGTCGCCGCCGGCGGAGAGGAGCGAGCGGCCGTCGGGGGCGAAGGCGATCGCCGCGATCGGGTCCTCGTGCCCTTCGAGCGTGCGCTCGAGGGCGCCGTCGGCGCCGCGCCAGAGGCGGACGGTGCCGTCGGCCGAGCCGGTGGCGAGCGAGCGGCCGTCGGGGGCGAAGGCGAGCGACGTCACCGGGCCGCGGTGGGCGACGAGCGTGGCGACGCGCACGCCGCGCTCGGTGTCGTGGAGGATGGCGGTGCCGTCGTCGGAGGCGCTCGCCAACGTGCGCCCGTCGGGGGAGAAGGCCAGGGCCCGGATCCGATCGGAGTGGCCGGCGGGATGGCGCGTCGTGGCGTTGGTGACGGTGTCGACGACGCCGATCGAGAGCTCCGGCCCGCAATGGGCCAGGCGGCGGCCGTCGGCCGAGAAGGCGACGCAGCCGGGGCGGTCGCGCGGCGCGGGGAAGACCGCGAGCTCCCTTCCCTCCCCCGTCTCGAGGAGCCGGCAGGTGCCGTCGCGTGACGTGGCCGCGAGGCGCGTGCCGTCGGGGCTCACGGCGACGGCGCCGACTTTTCTGCGGTGGGCGCGGATGACGACCGGCTCCGCGGCGCTGCCGTCGGCGTCGAACCGGACCGCGCGGAGCGTGCCGTCGTCGCAGCCGGCGACGAGGAGGCTGCCGGCGGCGTCGGCGGCGAGGGCGGTGATCCCGACGTCGAACGGGAGGGTCGCCCCGTTCGCTCCCGTCACCGCGTCGACGAGGGTCAGGCTGCCGTCGCCGGAGGCGGCGGCGAGCCAGCGCGGGGTGAAGAGGAGGCGGTGCGCACCGCTTCCCGGCCGCAGCGCGGCGACGAGGCGGCCGTCGGCGTCGCGGAGCGTGACGGTGCCGTCGTCGCAGGCGGTGGCGAAGCGGTCTCCGGAGGCGTTCACGGCGAGGTCCGTGACGTCGGCGGCGCTCTCGCCGCCGTGGTGGCGGATCGGCTGGAACACCCGCGGGCGCAGGCAGAGCAGCTCGAGGGGCAGGTCGCGGTCGCCGTGGCGTCGGTCGGTCGGTGCGACGATCCGCGCCGTCTCGTCGAAGAGTCGCCGCACGGCGGAGGGGCGGCCGGCGTCGGGGAGGGCGAGTCGGTGGAGGTTGGCGACGTAGAGCTGGCGGCGGGCGTTGTCGGTCTCGGCCTGGGCGCGGGCCGCCTCGTCGGACGCCCGACGCGACTCGGCGCGGAGCCGGGCGGCGGTTTCCGCCTCGGCGCGCAGGGCGCGGTCCGAGCGGATGAGGAAGAACCCGATGCCGACGGTGGCGGCGACGAGCGCGGCGAGCGACACCGCGGCGGCGATCGCCGCCGCGGCGTGTTTTCGCGCCAGGTACAGGAGCGTGTCGCGGAGGCCGGTGGAGGCGGGGGCGATCGGCTCGCCGGCGAGGTGGCGCCGCAGGTCGGCGGCGAGTTCGACGGCGCTCGCGTAGCGCCGGTTCGTGTCCTTCGCCAGGCAGGTGGCGACGATGGTGCGCAGCTGCCGGTCGATGGAGCGGTCGTCCGTCGGGAGGGGCGTCGGCGGGGTCTCGCGGACGGCGGTGGCGAAGTGGAACAGCGGCCCCCCCTGGTACTCGTGGGGCGGCTTGCCGGTGAGCAGTTCCTGGAGGACGGCGCCCAAGGCCCAGACGTCGGCCCGGATGTCGACGGCGGCGGGGTCGGGGTCGAACTGCTCCGGGCTCATGTACTGGAAGGTGCCGACGAACTGTCCGAAGGCGGTGCCTGCCGACTGGAGGACGGCGGCGGAGTCGAGGCCACGGGCCCAGCCGAAGTCGATGACCTTCGGCTGGCCGTCGGGGCCGACGAGGATGTTGCCCGGTTTGACGTCGCGGTGGAGGACGCCCAGGCGGTGGCCGTGGCCGATCGCCTCGGCGGCTTCGGCGAGGAGCGCGACCCGGTCGGGAACAGGAAGCGCGAGGTCGCCCGAGTACTTCGTGATCGGTTTCGCGGCGGGGACGATCTCCATGACGATGCAGGGCACCTCGACGCCCTCGACGCTCGTGCGGGCGAGGCGGTGGACGCGGGCGATGCCGGGGTGGACGAGGCGCGTGAGGATCTCGGCCTCGTATTCGAAGCGCCGCACGAGGCCCGGGGTGGCGAGGCGGGGTTTGAGCACCTTGACGGCGACGACCGTCGGCTCGCTCCGCTGCCGTCCTTCGTAGACGAAGGCGAATCCCCCCTCCCCCAGCTTCCGCACGATCCGGACCCCGTCGATCGTGGTGCCGAGGAGCGGGTCGGGGGACAGGGTCGAGGCCCGGTCGGTTGCGGGTGGCGGGCGCCCGACGCCGTCACCGTCGACGTCGTCGGGAAGCGTGCTCGGTGGCATGGCAAACGCCCCGGGGCGCGTGGCGGCGGCCGAGTGAGGACCCTCCCCTCACACGCCGAAGGCGGCTTTCAGGATCTCGAGCGACTTCTTTCCCTGCTCGTCCG
>CAZMOU010000010.1:50176-51074 GCA_964567835.1 uncultured Chitinophaga sp.
TCGTGGTGCCGAGGAGCGGGTCGGGGGACAGGGCGTCGAGGTCAGGAGGAGGGGCTCGATCGCGGTGATCGTCCGGCCGCGCCGACTCGTCGTCACGCCGGGAGTCGGGTTGGCGGGACATTGTGAACGAGATGCGTGGATCAAGGTGTCGATCGGGGTGTGTCCTGTAACCCCGCCGGTATGGGAGACTGGATGAATCATACCGGACGCGCCCGCAGCATGGGGCGGTGCCCGCGCCCTGCTCCCGCCAAGGCCATCGAAGAAGACGGCCAAGGCAGAACTCGCTCGGAAGATCGATCGTCGTCGTCAGATCACGATGCCGAGCCACTGACCAGCGTCTTCGTGTCGAATGCCGACGGTGCCGACTCGAGATTCCCCGCACCGTCGCGCGCGCGTGAATAAAACGCGTAGCGTCGACCCGCTTTCCCCTGGAACACCGCGTTGGTCGCCGGCGTGTTCTGGAGCCAGAGTCGTACCGCGCCGTCATCCTCCTGCACGTAGATGTCGTAGCCCACCACCGGAGTGCCGGTCTTGGTACCCGAGGCTACCCAACTCACGGTGAAACTCGCCGTCGTCGTCACCGACGGAAGCGGAGAGACGGTGCTGGACATGATCCCCGCGTCGATCGTGTTGAATGCCTGCCGTGCAACGCTCGTTCCCTTCGAGGGATCGAGCGGATCGATCTGGTCCGTGGCGATGGCCACCTGCCCGTCGAAGGCGATCGTGGCGATGTTCGTGATCCGTGTGCCGGTCGGCAGTCCGGCGATCGGCCGGGCGTGGAAACGCACGAAGCCCATTCCGTTCCCGTTGCCGTCCTCCGGCACGAGGAAGCCCCGGTCGACTGCCGGCGGGAGCTGCGTGAGGGGGTCGATCGTCTGGAAGCGGACGTTGAATCGTC